>NZ_CALPCT010000004.1:0-121620 GCF_943193075.1 Streptococcus caecimuris
CAGCCCTACTCAACTGTGCGGAGGTGGGACGACGAAATCGAATTCTAACGAATTACCGATTTCTGTCCCACTCTCATAAAAAACTTCCCCAAGTTTCCACTTGAGGAAGTTCTTTTCGAAAGATTAGTCAATGTAGTGCAATTTCCCACGGAAGTCTTCCAGGCTTTGGTAGCCTTTTTCTTCCATGATGGCTTTGAGCTCCGCAGTGATGCGTTCAAATGCTCCTACTCCTTCTTTATGAAGCGTCGTGCCGATTTGCACCATACTAGCCCCACAAAGGATATGTTCAAAGGCATCGCGACCGGTCAAGACACCTCCTGTCCCCACAATCTGAATTTCTGGATTCAGACGTTGGTAAAAGGCATGGACATTGGCGAGAGCCGTTGGTTTGATGTATTCTCCACCAATCCCACCAAATCCGTTCTTAGGACGAATCACCACGGATTCATCCTCGATGTAGAGGCCATTTCCGATCGAATTGACGCAATTGACAAACTTGAGCGGGTATTTGTTAAAGATCGCTGCTGCTTGATCAAAATGAACGATATCAAAATAAGGTGGCAACTTGATGCCTAGAGGTTTGGTGAAATAGGCAAAGACCTCAGACAAGATCCGATCTGTCGTATCAAAATCATAGGCGATCTGAGGTTTCCCAGGGACATTGGGACAAGATAGGTTCAACTCTGTCAAGCCTTTAAAGTCACTATCTTGCACCTTTTTCAAGATGGTATGAGTTTCTTCAGGAGACATGCCGACGAGAGATAAGAAGAAGGTCCGGTCTGGATCCGTTTCTTGCAACTCCAATAAGTAATTCAAATAATATTCCAACCCTTGGTTAGGTAGCCCCATTGAATTGATCGAACCAAGCGGCACATCTTGGTAGCGTGGCTCTGGATTACCAGCACGGAATTCTAAGGTCGCTGTCTTGGTCACAAAGGTCCCCGCAGCTGAGTTCTTCACTTCTTCTAATTCCTCAGTGGTCATACAGGCTACACCTGCCGCATTCATCAGGCAGTTGTCAAATTCAAAACCAGCAATTTGCGTTTTTGTCGATACCATCTTGTACTCCTTTTTTGAAACACCACCAACAGAATCGTTCGGGATGCTCTCTATTTTCTTCTTTCATTATACCATCACTTGGAAGCTTCCGGACAATCAAAGCTAAAAATTCTTCCAAATATTCGGACTTTCCTAGTCGCGATAAAATTTTCAGAAAATTCAACTTTTTTCTTTACAAGCCAAAAAAAGTCTGCTATAATGATCCATGTAATAAAACATGACATTGTTTGTCAACTGTCTCAAAGCCACTCCCCTAGCGGGTTTGCTGGTTTTCGTTTCATTCACAAAGGAGAATTAACATGACAACTGCTAAAGAATATATCCAAAGCACTTTCGAAACTGTAAAAGCTCGTAACGGCCACGAAGCTGAATTCCTTCAAGCTGTTGAAGAGTTCCTCAGCACTTTGGAACCTGTTTTTGAAAAACATCCTGAATACATTGAAGAAAACATCTTGGCTCGTATTACAGAACCTGAACGCGTAATTTCTTTCCGTGTTCCTTGGGTTGACCGTGAAGGAAATATCCAAGTAAACCGTGGTTACCGTGTTCAATTCAACTCTGCTGTAGGTCCTTACAAAGGTGGTCTTCGTTTCCACCCAACTGTTAACCAAGGGATCTTGAAATTCCTCGGATTCGAACAAATCTTCAAAAACGTCTTGACTGGCCTTCCTATCGGTGGAGGTAAAGGTGGATCTGACTTCGATCCTAAAGGAAAAACTGACGCTGAAGTGATGCGTTTCTGTCAAAGCTTCATGACTGAATTGCAAAAGCACATCGGTCCTTCTCTTGATGTCCCAGCTGGTGATATCGGGGTTGGTGGACGTGAAATCGGATACCTTTACGGTCAATACAAACGCCTTCGCCAATTCGATGCTGGTGTCTTGACTGGTAAACCTCTTGGTTTTGGTGGTAGCTTGATCCGTCCAGAAGCAACTGGTTATGGTTTGGTTTACTACACTGAAGAAATGCTCAAAGCAAACGGTGATAGCTTTGCTGGTAAGAAAGTCGTGATCTCAGGTTCTGGTAACGTTGCCCAATACGCTCTTCAAAAAGCTACTGAACTTGGTGCAACTGTCATCTCTGTATCTGATTCAAACGGTTACGTGATCGACGAGAACGGTATTGACTTCGACCTTCTTACAGATGTTAAAGAAAAACGTCGTGCTCGTTTGACTGAATACGCTGCTGAAAAACCAACTGCTACATACTACGAAGGTTCTGTATGGACTTACGCTGGTAACTATGACATCGCTCTTCCATGTGCAACTCAAAATGAAATCGATGGCGATGCTGCTAAACGTTTGGTTGCTCAAGGTGTGAAAGTTGTCTCTGAAGGAGCAAACATGCCAAGTAACATCGATGCCATCAACGTATACAAAGAAAATGGTATCCTTTACGGACCTGCTAAAGCAGCCAATGCTGGTGGGGTTGCTGTATCTGCTCTTGAAATGAGCCAAAACAGCCAACGGCTTTCATGGACACGCGAAGAAGTGGACGGACGTTTGAAAGACATCATGACCAACATCTTCAACACTGCTAAAACAACTGCAGAAACTTACGGACTTGGTAAAGATTACCTTTCAGGTGCCAACATCGCTGCCTTTGAAAATGTCGCAAACGCGATGATTGCACAAGGTCTTGTATAATCAATCGATATTTTTCTTTGAGACCTTCGGGTCAAAGCCTCTCAACTCCTGAAACCAGTGTGTTTCAGGAGTTTTTTGTAGTTACTGATCTCTTTAAGGACAATTGGTCTCAAGGTAAGAAAGTCATTTTTAAAGAAAGGAATCTTAACCATCATTAGTGATGAGAGATTTGAGCCATCTCTTTTTCTGTATCTTTTTCTAAAAAAATTTTATTTTTTTTACTTTACCCCCTTGCATTTTTAATAAATTAGTATTAAACTATAGCAAAAGGAGGTGCGCTTATGTTTCATTTTGCTCAAGACAAGTCAACTACCATTGAATTCCTTAAGTCTGAATTGATGCAACTGCTTTCTGATATGCGTCAGGAGATTGCAGCAAGCCGTCAAGCACAGACTTGTACTGCTTGCCAACACATCCAACACTGCATTAACAAGATCCAAAGGGCAAAAAGTTCCGTAGCCATAGCCCTTCCGATCGAATCATTGGATCTCGAAATCACCGCCCTATTGCGCAAGCAATTATTGATCTTGCCACCTGAGGCTCGAAAGATTTGGGATCAGATTAAATATTTGGATGACAAATACTGCCACTTAAGATCGTAACATCGATTAAAAAAGCTCAGAAAAATATTTCTGAGCTTTTTTACATGATTCCGTTATTTCCTGTTGGAAGGTTGATTCCTGCTTCCATCAAGGCATCATGATAGAGTTTACAGTAAGTATGATAAACAGTAACCTGGGTTCCATTTTGAGCGGTCATCACAATACGGAAGGAGTAGCGACCATTTTTTTCAATCTGTGGGCCTAAAATGGTAGGACCTGTCAACACTTCTGGGTGTTTGTCTTGTTGAGACTGGCTGACCTGAGCGATGACCTGGTAGATCTTGTCAAGATCAGTATTCGCATCTAGTGGAATATCCACCAGCACGCGCATATCTCCACGCGAGAGGTTGCTGACGACAGTGATATTGCGGTTTGGGACAAAGTGGAGACTCCCGTCAAAATCACGTACTTGAGTTGTCCGAATTCCCACACTGCTAACGATGCCGGCAATATTAATAGAACCATTGGTAAGTCGGACATTGTCCCCCACATCCAGCTGGCGTTCTAAAAGGATAAAGAAACCATTGACCAAATCGGAAAGGAAGCCCTGGGCTCCCATCCCGATAGCCACCCCAGCAATCCCAGCACCAGCCAATAGACTAGAGACTGGAAGACCGAGGATCGACAAGATCCAGTAAATCAAGATAAAATACAAGCAGTAGTTCAAGAGACTCTCTACTAAACGGAGAATGGTTTTTTTACGGGCTTCATCCTGCACCGTATACTTAAAAGAAGGGGTTAATATCCGCTTGACCAGGCTATGGATGACCTTTTTAGCGATAAAAAATAAGAGAAAGACAAAAATCAGAGAGATGCATTTTGAAATTAGGTCATCAAAAATCTTTGTCCAGTCTATTTTACTGAAATAACGTTGGAAAGCTTGACTCATTTATTCGGGCCTTTCTAACAAAGAATAGTATGATTATATCAAATATTCGGAAATAAGGCTATTTTTTAAAAATTTCATTGCTATTACCCCCTAACTATCGTATAATATTCCTTAATTATTTTTTAAGGAGGCCTTACATGATTCATCGACTGATTACCACTTGGAATAAAACCAACCTTATGAAAAGAATCGCAATCGGAATTGTACTTGGTGTCGTTCTAGCACTTGTATTTCCGAAAGCAACTGGGATTGGACTCCTAGGAGAGTTCTTCGTTGGAGGGCTCCGTGCCATCGCACCCCTTCTGGTCTTTGCACTCGTCGCAAATGCTCTCTCCCAACACCAAAAAGGAACAGAGACCAATATGAAAAAGGTCATCGTCCTCTATCTCCTAGGAACCTTTGCAGCTGCCTTCGTCGCTGTTTTGGTCAATTACATCTTCCCTATCACCATTACTCTGACTGGAAAGGCCGCTGAAGGATCCTCTCCAAACGGGATTGGTGAAGTGATTAGTAACCTCTTGCTCAAGATCGTCGACAACCCGGTCAACGCCTTGCAACAAGCCAACTACATTGGGATCCTTTCTTGGGCGACTGTCTTTGGGATCGCCATGAGAGAGGCCAGTGAACATAGTAAAGACCTCCTACAAACCCTAGCAGACATCACTTCAAAAATTGTCGAGTGGATTATCAACCTAGCTCCATTTGGGATCTTAGGTTTGGTCTTCACGACCATCGCTGGCCAAGGACTTAGTGCCCTTAGTAACTACGGGATTCTCTTGGTAGTATTGGTGGGAACGATGGCTTTTGTCGCTCTGGTCATCAATCCATTGATCGTCTTTTTCATGATCCGCAAAAATCCCTATCCCCTTGTTTTTAAATGCCTCCGTGTCAGTGGGGTAACAGCCTTCTTCACCAGAAGTTCTGCAGCCAACATCCCTGTCAACATGCGTCTCTGTGAAGAATTGGGGCTGAATCCAGATACCTACTCTGTTTCTATCCCTCTTGGATCTACCATTAACATGGCAGGCGCAGCCGTGACGATCAATATTTTGACGCTCGCTGCTGCCAATACCTTGCACATTCAGGTTGACTTTGGAACTGCGCTCATTCTAAGTGTGGTAGCGGCTATCTCTGCTTGTGGCGCATCTGGAGTTGCGGGAGGATCTCTCCTTCTCATCCCTGTTGCTTGTAGCCTCTTTGGTATCACCAATGATTTGGCCATGCAAGTCGTCAGCGTCGGCTTTATCATCGGGGTCATCCAAGACTCTTGTGAAACAGCCCTCAACTCTTCGACAGATGTGCTCTTCACTGCCATCGCCGAAATGAGCAGCTGGCCAAAAGAAAAACGCTATTAAATGAGCCTATCTCAAATAGACAAGAAAACCCAGATCCATCGATCTGGGTTTTCTTATTTCTTAAAGTATTGTTTGCTTTCTTTGATGATGACAGGTGAGAGAGCTAAGAGGGCAATTAGGTTAGGCAAAGCCATCAGCCCATTCACAATATCCGCGATCACCCAGACCAGATCCAGCTTAAGGAAGCCTCCTAGTCCAACCATAAAAACAAAGAAGGTCCGATAGAGGTTGATATGTTTAACACCAAATAGGAATTCAAAACACCGCTCTCCGTAATAAGACCAGCCAAGAATAGTCGTGGTCGCAAAAAGCACCAAGCATAGCGTTAGAATGATGCCTCCGACTGGGCCAAAGGCGCCTGTAAACGTATCCTGAGTCAGGGTACTAGTGCTGCCCTTAGCCATCCACTCACCTGAAACCAAGAGCGAAAGTCCTGTCAAACTACAGATGATAATGGTATCAATAAAGGTTCCTGTCATGGAGATCAAGCCCTGCTCGACGGGCTCATTGGTCTTCGCCGCCGCTGCTGCAATGGGTGCAGATCCGAGACCAGATTCATTAGAGAAAACTCCACGCGCCACCCCTTTTTGGATAGCCATTTTGACCGTTGCTCCTGCGAAACCTCCCATGGCTGCAGTCCCTGTAAAAGCACCCGAAAAGACCGATTTCAAGGCTGGAAGCAATTGGTCCAGATGCAAGACAATAATCGTGATGGTCGCAAAGATATAGGCAGCCGCCATAAAAGGAACCACTTTTTCAGAGACTTTGGAAATCCAGTGAATCCCTCCAAAGATGATGGTTGAAACCACCAGAGCAATTACTACACTAGCCACTTCTGGAGCTGTTCCAAAACTGGCTTGAAGGGATCCCGTAATGGAATTAACCTGGGTCATGGTTCCGATCCCAAAGAGGGCTACCAGCACTCCTGCAACCGCAAAGAAAATAGCCAATGGTCGCCACTTCTCTCCCATCCCGTGAAGAATGTAGTACATCGGACCACCTGAGATATGACCGTTGTCATCCTTGGTCCGATAACGAATGGCTAAGAGCCCTTCTGCATACTTGGTCGCCATTCCAAAAAAGGCTGCCATCCACATCCAAAAGAGGGCACCTGGGCCACCTGTCTGAATCGCTGTAGCTACCCCTACAATATTCCCCGTCCCTACAGTAGCTGCTAGGGCTGTCGCAAGGGCTCCGAAACTCGAGATATCCCCGTGTCCCTCATCTTCTGTAAAGATCAAGCGAAAAGCTTTTGGAAGGTAGCGTATCTGAAGCAAACCCAAGCGAAGGGTCAGGTAGATCCCTGTTCCTACTAAGAGCACCAATAACGGGGCGCCCCACACTAGATTATCGAGTTGTTGAAAAAACTGCAATACATGATCCATTTTCTGTCTCCTTTTTCATCGACCGCTCGACAGAAAAGAGAAAAAGAAAGAGCACATGTCAAACATGTACTCTGGTCCTGCTTAAAATAGGGGTCTTCCCCTATTTTTCGCTCTGTCCTTTTACCTGAGAGTTTGAGTAGATGCATCCTCTACCTTGCCCCTTCGGTGCCATTTCTGGTCTCTCCAGAGTTCCGTCCATTCACAGTCACTCACGCTCCTGCAAACTTCATTCGGTCGTATGTAATTTTCTCTATTTTAATCGA
The DNA here is from genome assembly GCF_943193075.1 of Streptococcus caecimuris. Taxonomy (NCBI): domain Bacteria; kingdom Bacillati; phylum Bacillota; class Bacilli; order Lactobacillales; family Streptococcaceae; genus Streptococcus; species Streptococcus caecimuris. The sequence continues at coordinate 7,200 of NZ_CALPCT010000004.1, forward strand.
TTTTCAAAAGTTTGTCAATCGTTTCTGAAAACATCTTGTAAACTACCTGAAAATACACGGTTTTTAATCACTCAAGGAGAAGTGATTGGTCATGAGGTTGCTAGCATCGAGCAAAATCTTGTCCAAGAGTTGATCTGTCGCTTCCTGGATTTGATCACTCATAGCTTGGTTTTCCGCTTCAAAATCAACGGTTTCACCTGTGGCAAGTGCACGATCGACTTTATTGATGCGCGCATGTCCCCAGGCCATTGTCGTTTCTTGGTAATCATCCAAATCACCAACATGGTGAGCATAGTGAGGATCTGCTAGTCCCGCAATAATCCGGTTGGCCCAGTAGAAGGAATCCGTTGTTACCTTAGCCGTCGTATTGGCAAAGTAGTCTGGCGTTGTATCCACTTGGGTAAAGAAAGGAACAGCTGTATTGTATGGCATGGAGCCATAAGAAATCCATTGGATGCCTGTCGTTTCTTGTGGTTTATTGGGACGCAATTGTAAAATCGCTGTCTGGCTGGTCCGGTTAATCCCGATCGTCCGGAAGGTCCGCTGACTCACGTGATCTCCTTCAGGGCCATAAGGATCGTAGATAGTGTCTTGGTAGTGGTTGCTCAATACATATTTGACATCTTCAATCGTCACCTTGCGATAGGGTTTTTGACACCAAGGAATCTCAAAACTCCGTGGATCCTGCTCGATTTCAGGATTGAGGAAACGCTGGATGGCCCAAGCCCGCGGTGTATTGTAGTGACGATCCTTGTCTTTTTGGCTACCAAAGGCATAGCGTGGATTAAAACCTTTCCCTTCTTGATCCAGAATCAAATGGTGCTCTGTGACAAAATGTTCAAGGTCTGGGTCACAAAGAAACTCATCTGGATTACCAAATTCAAAATAATCACTTCCTAGTTGATTCGGGTTGGTCACATAGGCATCGTCAGGGACACGGCGCGCCATCCAGTGGTGACCTCCGATGGTTTCCAACCACCAGATTTCATTCACATCTGAAATGGCAATCCCGTTGGATTCATATGTTCCGTACTCTTCCAAAATCTTTCCGAGACGCAAGACCCCTTCGCGGGCTGTCTTGACATAAGGCAAGACCAAAGTCAGCATGTCTTCCTCACCGATGCCACTCTCTACAAGAGGATCTGCCCCTAGCACACGGCTATTGGTCGTAATGGTCTCTGTCTCACTCATGGCTACATTATAGACATTGATCCCAGCTTCTCCCCAGATCCCGTCTTTAGGAATGGCATCTGGAACCGCTGTATAGCGAACTGGATTATCTGGCAAGTCGATTTCAAAAGTTGATAAAACAGACTTGTAATGACGTGGTTGATCTTCTGGTTTGACCACGATCAATTTCTTGGGCGTAAAAACGCCATTTTGAGAATCCTCTGTTCGTGCTACAATGGTTGAACCATCATAGCTAGCATTTTTTCCGACTAGAATCGTTGTACACGAATCTGCACTTTCACGTTTACGCATGCGTATCCTCCCAAATCATTCATTGCCTCTATTATAGCACTTTTAAAAAGGAGGACCTACTGAAAATCAGATTTAAAAGCGAATCCTTTTCAACAACTTTCAAATATTTTCATTTTATAAAATTTTAAAAAACCTAGCTGATAAACAGCTAGGTTTCGATTATCCTTTAAACGTGACAATGGTCGCGCCACTTCCACCTGCATTTTGGGGGGCGTATTCAAAACTTTTGACGTGTTTGTTGCGGCGGAGGTACTTGGTCACCCCTTCACGGATAACACCCGTCCCGATCCCGTGGATGATATCGACTTGGGCCATGTTGTTGAGCAGGGCCTGATCGATAAAGCCATCTAGCTCTTGCATAGCCTCTTCATAGCGTTTTCCACGGAGGTCCAGACGCGCTCTCGGTCCGCTCGTGTTCGAACGTTTGACGACATTCACCTGACGTTTCTTAGGTTGAGCCGCTTCTTTTTCAGCCTTGATGAGGTTGAATTCTTTTTCTTCCAAGGTCATCTTGATCAAGCCAACTTGTGCCTCCCAGCGACCATCTTTGAGTTGCTTGACTAGGGTTCCGCGTTGGCCATAGCTGATAACCAAGATTTCGTCTCCCACCTTAGGAGCACGCGCCTTTTTGGCTTTTTTCAAGACCTTGTTTTTAGAAAGATCGACGGTCTCAGGCGCTAGTTTTTTCAATTGAGCCTTGGCCTCAATGATTTCATGTGGTTTCAACTGGGATTTGGCGTGAAGGCCTTGAAGGATACGGTCACTCTCTGAGAGGGCCATGTCCACAATTTCCTTGGCCTCTTCTCTTGCCTTATTAAGTTCTGTTTCTCTCTCTCGGGTCAGTTCGTTATAGAGTTTTCGAAGAGCGCGATTGAATTTGAGATTTTCTTGCTCGACCTCTTGAATGGTATCCAAGCGCTTGCGACTTTCTAAGGTCTGCGCCTCCAATTTTTCAATAATTTGATTGACATCATTATCCGTATTGGTCATCTTCATGGCATCCTGGATAATAGTCTCAGACAAGCCCAAACGGCGGGCAATTTCAAAGGCATTGGAGCGGCCAGGAACTCCTTGCATGAAGCGATAGGTCGGACGCAGACTCGCTGTATCAAATTCCATGCTGGCATTTTGCACTCCTGCAGTCTCAATCCCGTAGGCCTTGAGCTCTGGATAGTGGGTTGTCGCCATGGTCTTAATCCCGCGTAAGCGCAGGTCCTCTAGAATGGCAATAGCAAGGCCAGCCCCCTCTTGAGGATCGGTTCCAGCCCCCAACTCATCCAGAAGGATCAAGGAGGCGGTATCCACTTGATTCAAGATAGATACGATATTGGTCATATGGCTGGAGAAGGTCGACAAGCTCTGCTCGATCGATTGTTCATCTCCAATATCTGCAAAGACTTGTGAGAAGATGCCCACACGACTACCTGGATCCGCTAGGATGGGAAGACCAGACTGGGCCATAATTTGCGCTAGTCCCAGCGTTTTTAGCATGATGGTTTTCCCCCCTGTATTGGGACCGGTAATCACGATTTCTGTCAGGTCCTCGGTAAAATGCAGGTCATTCGCGACAGCATTTTCAATCAAGGGATGACGTAGTTGCAAGAGCTGAATAGAGCGATTGCTGCTAACCTCTGGTACCACTGCCTTACAATCGCGCATAAAGCGATACTTGGCCTTGATCAAGTCCAAGTGACCGATAATCCAAGCGTTATTTGCAATCTCTGCTGCATGAGGGCGGAGAGTGTCAGACAATTCCTCCAGAATCTGAATGATTTCATACCGTTCATCTGCTCGATGGTTGGCAATTTCTTCATTAAGATTGACGACTGCTCGAGGCTCGATATAAACAGTATTCCCACTGGCTGAGATATCGTGGACCACCCCTGCAATGCGGTTGCGATAGGTGTTTTTTACTGGTAGAACATTGCGGCCATTCCGACTAGCAATCACAGCATCCGCCAACATATCGGCCTTGCTTTTCAGCAGATCTTGTAGAATCTCTCTGACCTGGTGTTCATTTTCCTGGATTCGACGACGAATTTTGGCCAATTTTTCGCTAGCAAAAGACTCGACAAAGCCTCCTTCGTTGATAGCTTGAAGCCCACCTTGTAGGCGAGGAAGATCCACCAAGTTGTCAAAGAGGCGATTGAGCCTTTCCAGACGGACATTTTCCAAGTTGTCGTAGAAATCCTTGAGCTCATGTGTCACCCGAAGGACAGCTTTTAGCGCTAGTAATTCATCGATATTGAGGGATGCCTCCATCTCCAAACGCTTGGCCACTGGACGGACATCTTGAATGGTCGATACGGCAAAGCGAGGCTCTTCCAAGAGGATCTGCTCCATATCTTCTAGCTCCATAAAGGCCGTTTCGATGCTTTCTTTTTTATCAGTTGGAGTAAGGGCTGCTAGCTCCATCTCCCCTTGTTCTGTCTGTAGATAGGGTTCAAAGAGTTGCTTGACCTTGTCAAACTCCAGAATATCTAAGATTTTTTTATTCATGTTTCTCCTACAAAAAAAGTGAGCGTCCTTCCTTGAATCGGACTTGTCTCACTCCTTTCTTCATTTTTGCTCCTTAAGCTCCGATAATCGCAGTCACCCACAAGTTGTGGAACAGACTGGAACTGATCGGGGTATGAAGGATGATAAAGCGGATCAATCCACTTGCATTTAGTCTATTTTGGATGGAAGCCATGGGAACTGTTGAGAGAATAGTCAAGCCCATCTGGATCACCAAGAGGGTTATCACGACGGCGATCACACCTGCTCCAATTTGATACTTGCGATCCTCCAATTTTTCTGGCTGGGGAACCAAGTGCATAAAGATTCCAATCACGCGGCCGATCAAATAAACCAGCACAAAAATCAACACATAAGCTAACCCTGCATAAAAGATGTCATCTAATTGAAACAGGTAGCGGTTGGCATAAAAATAATTCACCGATTGCTGGGTGGGACTCGAAAAAGGAACCCATAGAGACAAAAGCTTAGCCAGTCCCTTGTAGCTACCACCTGCAATCAAGAGGGCCACCAAGGTCACTAGAAAATAATAGGACTGGAGGATGATGCCTCTTGCATAGCCAATATAAAAGCTCCATGCCAAAATCAATAAGATTAAGAAAGTTAACATGTATCTCCTCTTATTTAGATGATTTATCCTTTAAGTCGTCTAAAGCTTTGCGACGAAAATCATCTAATTCTGTTTCTTTGTCGTCAAACTCAATCTCGCGATTCAGTTGCATAGACAAACTATTTACTGCCAATAAGATAGCGATGGTTTCATCATCGGCCTCTGGCATTTGTTCCTTAATTGCTTGGTATTTTTCTTTCGCAACACGTTCGACTTCTTCCATAAACAAATTATCATGGTTGGTTGTTAAAGTGAGCGCTTTGTTTCCAAATGTAAATTTATATCTATTTAAGCTCGCCATAAAAATCACCTCACGGTATTATACCAAAAAAGGCTAGCTTTGTCAGTAGCAAAGCCCCTCTTCCCAGGGATTTTCCAGTGGATTCTTTCTTTCTTTTTGCTCCCTCTCTCCCTGAATTTGTGGTACAATAGTGGTTATGGAAAGTATGACACTCACTCCAACACAGGAGCAAATCCTTGATTTTGTCCATACCTATCGCAATTCTCTCACTCAAAGTAAGAACCCTCATATGGATTATTTCTTTCGACTAGAGGGAGCGACCGTTTCGATCTACAAGTCTGGAAAGGTCCTGCTCCAGGGCAATGACCTCACTCCTTACCTGACCTTTTTCAGGCAAGATAATGGGAACCCTAAGCCTTCTGCCACTTCATCTGCACGACAAGATCTAGCCATGATCGGAACCGATGAGGTCGGAAACGGCTCTTATTTTGGTGGACTCACCGTTGTCGCATCCTTTGTCACACCTGACCAGCACGACTGGCTCAAAAAGCTTGGTGTTGGTGATTCGAAGACCTTGGATGATCGAAAAATTCAGCAATTGGCTCCTCTCCTTGAGGAAAATATCCAGCACCAAGCACTCTTATTGTCTCCAAAGAAGTACAATGAAGTCATTGCTTCTGGCTACAATGCGGTTTCGGTCAAAGTGGCCCTGCACAACCAGGCTATCTATCTTCTATTAAATAAAGGAGTCCAAGCAGAGCGAATTGTGATCGATGCCTTTACGACGGCTAAAAACTACCAAAAATACGTGAAAGCTGAAAAAAATCAGGTCACCCAAGCCATTGAGTTGGAAGAAAAAGCAGAAAGCAAATATTTAGCGGTTGCAGTTAGTTCCATCATCGCCCGCAATCTCTTCCTTCAAAATCTGGAAGATCTGGGCAAGGAACTGGGCTTTAATCTCCCTAGTGGAGCAGGAGCGAAGTCAGACCAAGTCGCTGCTAAATTGCTTCAGACCTACGGGATGAAGGCTCTGGATTATTGTGCCAAACTCCATTTTAAAAACACAGAAAAAGCAAAGAAATTACTAGAAAGATAAGTTATGTCAAAAAGAAGTTCAAAACAGTCATCTAGCTCACCAGTGGTGAGATTCCTTAAAGAATGGGGCCTCTTCAGTATTATTGTTGGTCTCATTATCGCCTCTCGCATCTACCTCTGGGCTCCGGTCAAGGTGGACGGCCATTCGATGGATCCAACCCTAGCAGATAGCGAGTATCTCCTTGTGGTCAACCACCTCTCAATTGATCGTTTCGACATTGTCGTTGCCAATGAAAAAGACGACGACGGCAAAACCAAGGACATCGTCAAGCGGGTCATCGGTCTTCCTGGAGATACTATCCAGTACGACAACGATACCCTCTACATCAATGGGAAAAAGACCAACGAGCCCTATTTGAAAGACTACATCGCTCGTTTCAAAAAAGATAAATTGCAATCAACCTACACTGGAAAAGGCTTCGAAGAAAACGGAGAACTCTTCCGCCAATTGGCCAATACAGCCCAAGCTTTTACAGTAGACAAGGATGGCAATCCTAAATTTACCTTGAAGTTGCTCGACGATGAATACCTCCTACTTGGAGATGACCGGATCGTTTCAAAAGATAGCCGTCAGGTCGGAGCTTTCAAGAAAGAACAAATCAAAGGGCAAGCCGTCTTTAGACTCTGGCCGATCTACCCTTTCAAAACTTATTAGTCTAGATTAACAGACTGAGGCTGAGACAAGTATGTCCCAGCCTCGCTTCATAAAAAGGAAAGAAATGATGGAATATTATTTTTCTGGTACTATTGAGCGCATTATTTTTGAAAATCCTAGCAGTTTTTTTCGAATCCTCTTGCTCGACATCAGCGATACCGATGCCGAAGATTTTGATGATTTTGAGATTATTGTGACAGGAACCATGGCAGATATCATGGAAGGCGAAGACTACACCTTCTGGGGTGAGCTGGTCCATCATCCTAAATACGGAGAGCAGCTCAAAATCAGTCGCTATGAACGTGCCAAACCCTCTAGCAAGGGCTTGGTGAAATATTTTTCCAGCGATCACTTTAAAGGAATTGGTCTCAAAACAGCCCAAAAAATCGTGGACCTCTATGGGGACGATACCATTGACAAAATTTTGGAGGCCCCTGAAAAATTAGAAGGAATCACAGGTCTCTCCAAGAAAAACCGCCTGGCTTTTGTGGAAAAACTCCGTCAGAATTACGGAACGGAGCGCATTCTCGCCCAACTAGCCAACTATGGCATTCCCAATAAATTGGCCTTTCAGATCCAGGATTTCTACAAGGAAGAAACCCTCCAGATCGTGGAGCAACAGCCCTACCGATTGGTGGAAGATATCCAAGGCATGGGCTTTAAAATCGCGGACCAACTAGCCGAAGAATTGGGGATTGCAAGTGACGCCCCTGAGCGTTTCCGCGCGGGCCTGATCCACAGCCTTTTTAGCTACTCTATCGAGACTGGAAATACCTTTATCGAAGCCAAGGACCTCCTGCGCTATACCATTGACCTTCTAGAATCCGCTCGTCCAGTAGAATTGGATCCTTCCACTGTCGCCCAAGAATTAGGACGCCTCATCGAGGAAGACAAGGTCCAAAACGTGGACACCAAGATCTTTGACAACAGCCTCTTCTTTGCGGAGGAAGGGATTCGCAGTCATATCGGTCGATTATTGGAAAAAGGAAAGTCGACTTCATTTGACCCTGAGAAAATCAACCAGGCGATTGAGGCGGTTGAAAAAGATCTGGGAATTCGCTACGATGCGATTCAAAAAGAAGCGATTCACCAAGCGATCCAAAACAAGGTCTTTATCCTCACAGGGGGTCCTGGGACAGGAAAGACTACCGTTATCAATGGGATGATCAGTGTCTATGCCCAACTCCACCAGCTGGATCTTCGGAAGAAACAAGACCTGCCGATCCTCTTGGCTGCCCCAACAGGACGGGCAGCTAGACGCATGAATGAGCTGACAGGACTTCCGAGCGCCACCATCCACCGCCATTTGGGGATGACAGGAGATGATGACACCAGCCACTTAGAGGACTATCTGGATGCAGACTTCATCATTGTGGACGAATTTTCCATGGTTGATACCTGGCTGGCTAATCAATTACTCAGCAACATCGCAACAGATACCAAACTCTTGATTGTGGGAGATGCCGACCAATTACCTTCCGTCAGCCCTGGTCAGGTCTTGGCTGATCTCTTGCAGATCCCAAGCATCCCTCAGACCAAACTCGAACATATTTTCCGTCAGAGTGAAGATTCGACCATTGTCTCACTTGCAGGAGACATTCGCCAGGGCAAGCTTCCTCAAGATTTCACAGAACGAAAAGCCGACCGCTCTTATTTCGAAGCCGGAAGCGAACACATCCCTAAGATGATCGAACAGATCACCTCAGCTGCCCTTCGCAGTCAGATCCCGGCTCGAGATATCCAAGTCTTGGCACCTATGTACAAGGGCCAGGCTGGCATTGACAACATCAATACACTCATGCAAGACCTTCTCAATCCAGCTATCAAAGATCAGGTCGTCTTTGACACGCCAGACTGCCAATACCGCGATGGAGACAAGGTTATCCATCTGGTCAATGATGCAGAAAGCAATGTCTTTAATGGAGATATTGGCTACATTACCGATCTTCTCCCCGGAAAATATACAGAATCGAAGCAAGATGAATTGACTATCCAATTTGATGGCAATGAAATCGTCTACCCGCGCAATGAATGGTACAAGATTCGCTTAGCCTATGCGATGAGTATTCACAAATCGCAAGGAAGCGAATTTCCTGTGGTGATTTTACCCATTACCAATCAAAGCCACCGGATGTTGCAGCGTAATTTGATCTATACCGCCATCACGCGCTCAAAGAGCAAGCTGATTCTCTTAGGAGAATACAGCGCCTTTGATTTCGCTACTAAAAATACAGGTACAGCGCGCAAGACCTATTTGGTTGAACGTTTCAAGGACCTGGACGGAGGCGAAGCAACCACAGACTATTCTTCATCCCTTGCAACGGCTTCTGCTACAGTCGAATCTGCACGAAGCAAGGAAGAAACTGTTGAAACGAAAGCAGAGACGTCTAAGCCTACTATCTATCGACTAACAGAAGACAATCTCCACACCATCTCGCCTATGATCGGACTAACAGAAGAAGAGATTGCAGCCTTCTTTGATATCAAAAAAGACGACTAGTGAACAGACTAGTTGTCTTTTTCTTCCTCTACCAGAGGTAGTTCAGTATGATCAACAAAGTTGGTCATGGTGACACCCAAGAGGCGGATTCCTGTATTTATCGATTCGATTTCTTGAAAAATGTGACGCGCTGAACGATTGATGCGCTCAGCATCTCGCGTTGGCTCCGTCAAGGTGATACGCTTGGTCAGGGTGGTAAAGTCTCCATAGCGCACTTTTAAGACCAAAGTTTTTCCTTGCTTGCCGTGTTTTTCCAGCGATTGGGCTACCTTACTGGACAGATTGGCAATTTCTTCTAAAATATCATCTTCAGCATAGAGGAGCTTGCGATAGGTCCGCTCTTTTCCGATCGACTTGCGGATACGATGGCTCTTGACAGGGCTATTATGAATCCCTCGCGCCTTTCGAAAGAGATCATAGCCAAATCGCCCAAACCGATCAATCAAAGTCATCTCCGGGATGGCTAAAAGATCCGCGCCAGTATAGACACCCATCTCATGTAGTCTCTCTACTGTCTTCTTTCCTACTCCATGAAATTTGGCAATGTCCATTTGGCTCAGGAAATCCTTAGCGTCCTCCGGTAAAACCACCGTTAGGCCACGGGGTTTTTGGTAGTCACTTGCCATCTTGGCCAAAAATTTATTATAAGAAACACCCGCTGAAGCTGTGAGATGCAGCTCTTCCCAGATAGCATGCTGAATCAAGCGGGCGATTTTGACAGCTGATTTGCTCTGGATTTTATTTTCCGTCACATCTAGATAGGCTTCATCAATACTCATCGGCTCGATGAGATCTGTATAACGCTTGAAAATCTCACGGACCTGCTCACCTACTTCTCGGTATTTCTCATAATTTCCAGAGATAAAAATGGCTTGAGGACAAAGGTCCAGCGCTTCTTTAGAGCTCATAGCTGAATGAATGCCATATTTCCTTGCTTCATAGTTACAAGTCGAGACCACACCTCTCCCTCCTGACTGACGAGGGTCCTGGCCAATCACGACAGGCTTGCCCTTCAAACTAGGGTTGTCTCTTTCTTCGACGGCAGCAAAAAATGCATCCATATCAATATGAATAATCTTGCGACTGGTATCATTCACTAATGGAAATATCAGCATTTTTCACCCTCCTTTCTTTCTATTATAGGAAGAAAATTTCAGAATTGCAAAAATCGACTCCCCAGAAAACATGAAAATTGATGAAAAACTGTGTTTGTTTTCAAAAATATAGTACAGTATCACAGAGGATTTGAAACTGTATTACAAAAGAATCTGTTGTTTTTCGCAATTCGCCTTTGTGTAACCGATTTCTGTATGGTATACTACTATTGTAAGTGCAACAGATATAGTTGCTAGAAAGACAATAGAGGAAAATAAAAATGGTTGTTAAAACAGTCGTTGAAGCACAAGATATTTTTGACAAAGCCTGGGAAGGCTTCAAAGGTGAAGATTGGAAAGAAAAAGCAAGCGTTTCTCGCTTCGTTCAAGCTAACTACACACCATATGATGGAGATGAAAGCTTCCTAGCTGGTCCAACTGAACGTTCTCTTCACATCAAAAAAATTGTTGAAGAAACAAAAGCTCATTATGAAGAAACTCGTTTCCCATACGATAACCGTCCAACATCTATCGCTGATATCGCAGCTGGATATATCGACAAAGAAAACGAAGTCATCTTCGGTATCCAAAATGATGAATTGTTCAAATTGAACTTCATGCCTCGTGGTGGTATCCGTATGGCGGAAACTACTTTGAAAGAAAATGGATACGAACCAGATCCTGCAGTTCATGAAATCTTCACAAAATACGTTACAACTGTAAACGACGGTATCTTCCGCGCTTACACTTCTAACATCCGTCGTGCTCGTCACGCTCACACTGTAACTGGTCTTCCAGATGCTTACTCTCGTGGACGTATCATCGGGGTTTATGCTCGTTTGGCTCTTTATGGTGCTGACTACTTGATGGCTGAAAAAGCAAACGACTGGAACTCTATTACTGAAATCGATGAAGAATCAATCCGTCTTCGTGAAGAAGTAAACCTTCAATACCAAGCACTTCAAGAAGTTGTTAAATTGGGTGACCTTTATGGTGTAGACGTACGTCGTCCTGCCTTCGATACAAAAGAAGCGATCCAATGGACAAACATCGCCTTCATGGCTGTCTGCCGTGTGATCAACGGTGCTGCTACTTCTCTTGGACGTGTGCCAATCGTTTTGGATATCTACGCTGAACGTGACTTGGCTCGTGGTACATTTACTGAATCAGAAATCCAAGAATTCGTTGACGATTTCGTTATGAAATTGCGTACTGTTAAATTTGCTCGTACAAAAGCTTACGACCAATTGTACTCAGGTGACCCAACCTTCATCACAACTTCTATGGCTGGTATGGGTAACGACGGACGTCACCGTGTTACTAAGATGGACTACCGTTTCTTGAACACTTTGGACAACATCGGTAACTCTCCAGAACCAAACTTGACAGTTCTTTGGACTGACAAATTGCCATATAGCTTCCGTCGCTACTGTATGCACATGAGCCACAAACACTCTTCTATCCAATACGAAGGTGTAACAACAATGGCCAAAGACGGATACGGTGAAATGAGCTGTATCTCATGTTGTGTATCTCCACTTGACCCAGAAAACGAAGAACAACGCCACAACATCCAATACTTCGGTGCTCGTGTTAACGTGCTTAAAGCTCTTCTTACTGGTTTGAACGGTGGTTACGACGATGTTCATAAAGACTACAAAGTATTTGACATCGATCCAATCCGTGACGAAGTTCTTGAATTCGAATCTGTTAAAGCAAACTTCGAAAAATCTCTTGACTGGTTGACAGACACTTACGTAGATGCTTTGAACATCATCCACTACATGACTGATAAGTACAACTACGAAGCAGTTCAAATGGCCTTCTTGCCAACTCACCAACGCGCAAACATGGGATTCGGTATCTGTGGATTTGCCAACACTGTTGATACATTGTCAGCAATCAAATACGCTACTGTTAAACCAATCCGTGACGAAGATGGCTACATCTACGACTACGAAACAATCGGTGAATACCCACGTTGGGGTGAAGATGACCCACGTTCTAACGAATTGGCAGAATGGTTGATCGAAGCTTACACTACTCGTCTTCGCAGCCACAAACTTTACAAGAACGCTGAAGCTACAGTTTCACTTCTTACCATCACTTCTAACGTTGCTTACTCTAAACAAACTGGTAACTCACCAGTCCACAAAGGGGTATACCTCAACGAAGATGGTTCTGTGAACTTGTCTAAATTGGAATTCTTCTCACCAGGTGCTAACCCATCTAACAAAGCGAAAGGTGGATGGTTGCAAAACTTGAACTCACTTGCTAGCCTTGACTTTGGTTATGCAGCTGACGGTATCTCACTCACTACTCAAGTTTCACCACGTGCTCTTGGTAAAACTCGTGACGAACAAGTTGATAACTTGGTAACCATCCTTGATGGATACTTCGAAAACGGTGGACAACACGTTAACTTGAACGTTATGGACTTGAACGATGTTTACGAAAAGATCATGTCAGGTGAAGACGTCATCGTTCGTATCTCTGGATACTGTGTAAACACTAAATACCTCACTCCAGAACAAAAAACTGAATTGACACAACGTGTCTTCCACGAAGTTCTTTCAATGGATGATGCCTTGAACTAAGATTCAAATAGATCTTAAAAAACCAGTCGGAAACGGCTGGTTTTTTTCATCCCCATCGCAAGAGTATTCTGAATTTTGAAAGAGTTTAAGAGCTTACTATATAGGGTTTGACAGCGCTTTCTCCAAGTGTTATAGTAGAGCTGTAAATAAGATAGAAGGGGTGATCCTATGTTTTTAACATTTATTTTCGCTATTATTTGGCTCTTTATCCTGATTGCACTGATCTTTTTAGCAACCCTTCTCGTCCAGGATAGCACCGTGCAGCACCACCACCTGAGTTAACGAATGATAAACCTAAACAATAGCTATTCTAAATGAATTTAGAAAGGATAAGAAACAAACTAGAATTGTCAGATTTTAGTTCTGTCTCTCGTCCTTTTTTGCTATAATAGAAACAGATTATTTAGTAAGAAGGATATTATGGAAGAGTCAAAACTGATCAACCAAGTGATCGACGTCCTGATGTTAGCTGGAACCCTCCTGATAGAGAGCGGTTCTGAGATTCACCGGGTCGAAGATACCATGATCCGGATCGCCCATTCACAGGGAATCGTCGATTGCAATGTTTTAGCGATGCCAGTCGCTATTTTCTTTTCAATTGAGAATGCCAATGTCACGCGCATGAAACGGATCTTGCGGACCAATTACAATATCGAAAAGGTCTGTGATGTCAATCAGATCTCTCGTCAACTCGTCTCTGGAGAGATCGATCTCGAGCAAGCCTACCAAGCCCTGAGCGAGTTGAAAATGAAGCGAGTTCCTTATACCAATCTTCAGTTGACCATTGCGGCAACCCTCAGTGCTCCTTTCTTCTCCATCATGTTTGGAGGAAATTTCTATGATGCGATTGGAGCGGGTATTGCGACTGTCTTTGCCTTTGCTTTTTCTCTTGTCGTTGAGAAATACGTTCGCATTCCTTTTGCCACTGCCTTTGCGGCCGCCTTTGTCTTTGGTTTTTTGGCCCATATCTGGACGCGCTATAGTGGTTTTCCTTCCAATACCGATCTCATTATCGCAGGCTGTGTCATGCCCTTCGTTCCTGGAATCGCTATGACCAATGCCGTCCGAGATCTGATGAATTACCACCTCAATTCTGGGATGAGCAAACTCTTTGAGACTCTCCTCATTACTCTTGCACTTGGTGCCGGTACAACGGTCGCCCTCGTCCTTATGAAATAAAATGATGAACCTAACTGAATTTTTAATCCAAGCGGTGGCCAGTTTGATTGCCATCATCACCTTTTTAATCGTCCTAAATGTGCAGCGCTCCATGTTGATTCCTGGAGGAATCCTCGGTATGGGCATCTGGCTACTTTACTATATCCTGAAAGGGCCTACCAATGTCATCGTTGCAACCTTTATCGCAGCCATTGTCGGCTCCTGTATCAGTCAGATTTTAAGTATTATTCTCAAGACGCCTGTCGTGGTCTTTATGTTGTCCATTCTAGCCCCATTGGTTCCTGGATATATTTCCTATCGAACCACTTCCTTCTTTGTCAGTGGGCAATATCGCCAGGCAGTAACTAGCGTGACACTGGTGGTTATTCTGGCCTTGGTGATCTCCATCGGGATGGCTAGCGGCTCCGTTGTCTTGAAACTCTACCATTCTTACCAACGCCATCAAAAAAGAAAAATGACCAATGCCAACTAGCATTGGTTTTTCAAAACTTATCTATGTAATCGCTTGTATTTTTGTTTAAAAGTAGTACAATGATAGTGAAATAACAAATCCTTTAAAGGATGCGAGGTGCTGTAGGATGGTAAACAAGTATATCAAGTATCTTCCTTGGATGATCCTAGGAGCCTTCCCCTCCTATCAATCAGCGACTTACTATGCCCGTAATTCATTTGACTTGTTCTATCTGACCTTGAACTTTCTGATTGTGTACATCGCTTTAATCGTCTTCTACGAAAAAGTTCTAAGAGACAAATGCAAAGAACTCTTCATACGAATCATGAGCAATCCTAAAAAAGATAAGCAAGGATAAGAGTTGAAAAGTCATCTAAGGATGGCTTTTTTTATAGATTTTCTATTTTTTCTATGAAACATTGCAAAATCGGTCCCGAGAATGATTTCCTTGCTGATCTAGCTTTTTCAAGGGAGTTTTACCCTTAAATATGGTAAAATAGTAACGAAATATACTAGTAGATATCAAATAAAAAAGAGGTTAAGAATGACAATTGGGATTGATAAGATTGGTTTTGCGACGAGTCCTTATGTCTTGCGTTTAAAAGATTTGGCTGCTGCTCGTGATACTGATCCCGAAAAACTGAGCAAGGGTCTTCTCTTAAAAGAACAAAGTGTTGCACCGATCACAGAAGACATCGTCACATTGGCTGCTACTGCAGCAGATGATATTTTAACAGACGAAGATAAAGAAGCGATCGACATGGTGATTCTTGCGACAGAATCTGGAATTGACCAGAGTAAGGCTGCTGCTGTGTTTGTCCATGGCTTACTAGATATCCAGCCTTTCGCCCGCTCTTTTGAGATGAAAGAAGCCTGCTATGCTGCGACTGCTGCCTTGGATTATGCTAAACTCCATGTTGAAAAATTTCCACAGAGTAAGGTTTTGGTCATTGCCAGTGACATTGCTAAATACGGAATTGGAACTCCTGGAGAACCAACACAGGGGGCTGGAGCGGTTGCTATGCTGATCAGCCAAAATCCTCGTATTCTATCTTTTAACGATGATAATGTTGCCCAAACACGCGATGTCATGGATTTTTGGCGTCCAAATTATGCGACAACTCCCTTCGTGAATGGGATTTATTCAACGCAACAATATCTAGATTCTCTGAAAACAACCTGGGCGGAATACCAGAAACGGACTGGCCTTACCTTGACAGACTTTGCGTCCGTCTGCTTCCATTTACCTTATCCAAAATTAGCTCTCAAGGGCTTGAAAAAAATCTTGGATAAGTCAGTATCAGAAGAGAAAAAAGATCAATTACAATACAACTTTGATCAATCGATTCTATACAGCCAACGCGTGGGAAATATCTACACTGGATCTCTTTTCCTAGGCTTGCTATCACTACTGGAAAATCGTCCCCAACTCAAAGCCGGGGACCGAATCGCCCTCTTTAGCTATGGAAGTGGAGCAGTTTCTGAGATCTTTAGTGCCAATCTCGTTCCTGGTTTTGAGCAACTCCTAGATCACAAACGTATGGACAAACTAGATCAACGGACGGTTCTTAGTGTTGCTGACTACGAACGACTCTTTTATGAGGAAGTAGATCTAGACTCTAGTGGCAATCAAGTGTTTGAACCTGCTACGCTTCAAACTTATGCTTTGACAGAGATCAAGGAACACCAACGCACTTACCAGAAAGTAGAAAAATAATGGCACGATTACCAGGTTTTGCAAAACTTTCTCCCACAGAACGCATAGAGGCCTTACTGAAGGAAGGCCTCTTAACTTGGGATGAAGCACAGATCTTAAAAGAACAAAAGGGACTTCCCCTTTCTATTGCAGATCAATTGACGGAAAATGTCTTGTCGACTTTTGACTTGCCTTTTAGTCTCGCTCCTTATTTTCTGATCAATGGTCGTGACTATGTCCTTCCTATGGTCACAGAAGAGCCTTCCGTGGTTGCAGCTGCCAGCTTTGCGGCCAAGCTCATCCAACGTTCGGGCGGTTTCACCACCCAAGTGCACCAACGCCAAATGATCGGTGAGATTGCTCTGACAGATGTTACGGATGTGAAAATGGCTAGCAAGCGCATCCTAGAAGACAAGGAAACTCTTCTTCAGCTGGCTAATGAAGCCTATCCTTCTATCGTCAAGCGTGGAGGCGGAGCGAGGGATCTTTGGGTCGAAAACAAGGGGAACTTTCTCATTGTCTACTTGGCTGTCGATCCTAAAGAAGCCATGGGAGCCAATATGCTCAACACGATGCTGGAAGCTCTGACTGATCGTATCCAGGAACTCTCTGGTGGTCAGGCCTTGATGGCAATTTTATCCAACTTGGCCACTCGCTCTTTGGTGAGTGCACGGTGTGCCATCGATTTTAAAGCACTGAGTCGAAATCCTGAGGAAGCCATTGAGATTGCCCACCGGATGGAGCTAGCTAGCCAACTGGCTCAAGTGGATCCTTACCGTGCAGCCACTCATAACAAGGGGATTTTTAACGGGATTGATGCCCTGGTCCTTGCGACAGGTAATGACTGGCGGGCCATCGAAGCAGGAGCCCATGCCTATGCCGCACAAAGTGGCCCATACAAAGGCTTGAGTAGCTGGACAAGTCAGCCAGAAGAGAAAAAACTCTATGGAGAGATCACCCTACCAATGCCAGTTGCAACAAAAGGAGGCTCCATTGGCCTCAACCCTACAGTTCAAGTCAGCCACCGTTTACTAGGAGAACCTTCTGCTATCGAATTAGCAGGTGTCATCGCGTCGCTCGGTTTAGCGCAGAATTTCGCCGCCTTGAAAGCCCTCGTGACTACAGGGATCCAAGCAGGACACATGAAGCTCCAAGCACGCTCTCTAGCCCTGCTAGCAGGAGCTAAGGAAGAGGAAGTTCCCCGTCTGGTCAGCCAACTCCTTGAAAACAAACCCTTCAATTTAGAAAAAGCACAAACACTCTTACAAGAATTGAGAAAATGAAAGAACTAAGACGCACGTCTTAGTTCTTTTGTGTTTGAAAAATTTGCCTTATTGTTTTAAAAATGGCAAATCGGGCTCTTTCTTGGTATAGAGTACCACTTCGATAAAGGTCCCTACTTGGACGGCAAAGAGCAGTCCGACGAGAAGATTAATCCGATGGTCTGTTTCATAAAACGGAGAATTCCATAAGAAGTGATTGGCTACTGTCGAGACAACACACCAGAGTCCAAAGAGTTTTTCCTTTTGCTGGGTCACTTGAGACAACAAGAGGAAGACACCAACGGATACAACAGCTGTATAGAGGGCGTGTGAAGCTAACCCACCAGAAATACGATTAATGGCCTCAGTAACGGCGGCTAATTGGCTAGTTTTTGTTTGGCGGGCAACGTACCCTAAGTCCTCAATGATTTGAAAACCAAAGCCGGAGCCCAAGCCGGCAATTAGAATCGATTTTAGATCTTTTTTGCCAACCATCAAAACTACCCAAAAGGCAACTAGAGCCTTAAAGAATTCCTCTGAGAATGGGGCTGTCAAGGCATCGGTCCACTTGTTAAAGACAGTGGCATCCTTGATCACATGGCTATTCATAATATCGATCAAGCTATTACCTGAAAAGCTCAACCAGCCTGCTACGAAGGCACCCCCAAACATAGCAATCCATAAGAGATAGTTTGGGACAGACAACTGCTTGGCCAATCGTTTTGAAAAGAGATAGAGTGGGATAATAATAGCAGCTAAAACAGACAAGTTCAAGACCAAGTCTCTGCCTGCAGACTGGCTAAATTCTTGTTGAGAAAGATGACCGAGTTCAAACTCCAAGCCAATTCCTGCAAATAATAGAAAGAGATAGATCGAGACTCTTTGAATTTTAGTCATCTTGTTTTCCTCCCTTTTGTTTCTTTGAGCGAATTAGATAGATCACAATCGCTAGAAGGGTTGCTCCGAACAAGCCTGCTGCTAAAATGTAATCATAGTCAAAATCAACGAGATCAATTTTCTCTTCATAAGCAGCATCTTCTTCGTCATCTAGATCTTGCAGAGCACTTTTTCCGTGTTCATCTGCTACCTTTTGTTCTGCTTCTTTTCTAATTTCTTGCAAGCGTTCAAAGGTTTTCTCAGCTCTCGCTATTCCTTCCTCTGTTGCCTTCTTACTTGCTTCTTCAGGCTGAGAAGCAAGGGCAATTTGTTCCTGATCACTCAGATCTTGTTCAACCATCCACTGAGATTCCAATCGTTCCATTTCAGTACGAATCGCCCCATCTTCGAATAAATCAGGATACTTGGCTACAAGGTCATTGATTCTTGAAATGGTCCAATACCAGGAGCGGTCATTGTAATGATCGCCTAATTCTTGGTAGGCTTGATAGGTGTTGAGAATATTGCCATAGTACGGTAGGTAAGGAGCATTCCGCGGACTGCCCATCGACAGCCACATGGTACCTCCACCCGCACTTGCTGGGACCTCGTCTTTCAGTTGGAAAATATGGGCCTCCATGACATTTGGATTGGAGATGGGGTATTTATAAACGGCATCAAACTCTCCTTTTTTCGGGATGCCTTTTCCATCCAGCTCCATTTGATCCTGTGGTTTGTATTTGGTTCCTTCCAAACGATTGCGTTGGAGATTCATGGCATCGCGGAGAGTTAATTTCCGATCAGTTGTATGAAGAAGATCAAAGGACGCATCGTCATATTTAACAGGAGAGCTTGGGTCTAGAGATTTGATCCCCGACCAAACCCGCGAGCGATCCGCTTCTTGCAAAGGCGGATTATAGGATTGAGAAATGTGGAATTTTCCATCCACTTCCTTATAGCTATTTGCGTCCTTGGCGACTTTTTCAAGACCTTTTGAGGCAATCGTACGCTCTGTATCCGATAAATCAACATGGCCTAAGAAGAAAGTATTTGGAAAGACTGCAAAGCGATCTTCTGGAAAGAGAATGGCCGCATATTGGTGACCGGATAGGATTTCCATATACCAGACGCCTTCTTTATCGGCAATGGTCACAATATTTCCTTCTGCAGCGCCTTTTTCTTCGACGATTTTAGCAATGAGTTCAACCCCTTCTCTTGCGGTTTTCACACTTGGGAGAACAATGCTGGTTAAGCCGGATTCTGCCAAACCATCCTTGACATAGGGATCCACTTTTTGGATCTTGTCATTTGCTGAAGCAGATACAGTAGCAGAAATGGAAACCCCATATTCATTGAATCCTGCTTCATCAAAAATTCCTTGATCTGGGGTGACATCTGGAACTGCTGTATACTTATAGCTAATCTCTGGCAAGGGATATTGAAAACCGTTGGCGGCATCCTCAAAGATGGCACCTTTTTTATTGTAGACACGCTCTCTGACCACAAAATTTTTATTATGGTTGGGCTCTAAATCTTCGGTACGCCCTACCAAGGTCGAGCCGTCGGCCGTCAGTTTCTTCCCAATGATGAACCCCGTACAAGCCTCAACAGGTTGAGCAATCAACAAAAGCGGAAGCAAGGCTGCTACAGCTGAGCGAAAATAGTGCTTCTTCATCCTAAACTCCTTTTTAAAAATGTTTTTCCTTATTTAGTATACTCTTTTACGATCCTGTTTTGCAAGCGATTCCACCAACCGTAAACGATTCGTAAACTATCAGAATTTTTGAGGGGAATCACTTTTTCAAAAAAGAAAGGATTGGCTTATTTTGCCAATCCTTTTCATTTTCTCTGTTGCTTCGCTTGCCACAACTTTCCATATAGGAGATAGTCGACTTCACGGAGCTCTTTCAGGTTCTGACAACCGAGCGCACATAGGAGCAATCTGAGATCTTCTTTCCAGCCTTGGACAAGGACGATCACTTCTTCAATGCTCTTAGTCTCTACCATCTCAAGAAAAACGCGGGATAGTCCTACGCCACGTGCTCCAAGGACCAAGGCCTTGACCATATCAAGAGGATGACGGATGCCACCACTTGCGAGGACCTCAACCTGATCCATCTGATCCTGTAACTGTAAGAGACACTGCGCAGTTGATTGTCCCCAATCATCCAGATAAGCGCGATTGCCACCACGACGATTCTCAATATAGGCAAAACTAGTGCCACCACGGCCAGAAATATCGACGGTTTTAATTCCAGCATCTAGCGCTGCCTGAACTGTTTTGGGATCCATACCAAAGCCAACTTCCTTCAGGACTACAGGCACTGGAAAGCCCTGCCCATAGCTCTTGAGATGGTCTTTCCAAGTGTGGAAAATCCGCTCCCCTTCGGGCATGAGTAACTCTTGCATCAGATTCACATGGACTTGAAGAAAGAGGGGTTGTAGCTCTTCCACTGTACGCAAACCCAAATCTGGCTCTTTATCGATGCCAATGTTGGTTGCTAAAAGAAGATGAGGGTGGACTTTTTTGACCGCATACGATTGATCGCTCGGATCCTTCAGCCCTGCACTGTAAGAGCCGGTCACAAAGAGAATCCCACAGGCTTCGGCTACCGCTGCCAACTTTTGATTGATCTCTTTGGCCCGTTTACTCCCGCCTGTCATGGCATTGATATAAAAAGGGACCTCCCAATCACGCCCTGCGAAATGGGTTGTCAAATCAATCTCCGCTAGATCCACAAGGGGGAGGGATCGGTGAATCAGCTCGATCTCATCAAAGCTATTATAGGAGGAGCTTTGCTCCAAGGCATAGCGAATATGCTGGTCTTTTCGATTTTCGCTCACGAATCTCCCATCCTTTCTTGGTAAATGACTTCAATATTCTTTTCCTTCCAGCGGTCTATCAAGGTCTGAGTCTCAACTGGGTCAAAACTAAGGGCGATTCCACAGTCGCCTCCTCCAGCACCACTAGATTTGGCACAGGCAGAAAGACCCTCTGTCGCTTCTTGCAGAACTTTCAGAGCTGGGGTATAGATCAAAGGGTTCAAAGACTTTAGGTTCTTATCGGCACGTTTGATACTGGTCTCAATTTCTTTTTGGTTCCCTTCACGGAGGCCTTTTTCAAGATTCTTCACTGCGCTCTGGCTCTCCTGAAGAAATTCTTCCTTGATCGCTCCCTTGACCTGACGGATCAAATCACTTGAAATCGCTGGTTCCTTGGTCCAACCAACCAGAAAATCATAAGCGATGGCTGGCTGGATCGAGCAGATCTGGTAGTCCCAATCCAGGTCTAAAACTTGTGACAGGGGCTGAGAAGTCAAGACTTCATGCAACCAAGCCCGATCAAAGGATTGGTAATAAATCAAGTCCTCGTAGGCAATACAAGCCAAATCGCCCATGGAACCATTGTCCCCTCTTTGCACCAAGACCACTGCTGCTAGTCGAAAGAGCAGGTCCGGATGTAGGTCTAGTTCATACAGAGCGGCCACGGCCTTGATCACGAGCAAGACCACACTTCCGCTGGAACCAATCCCATACTTTTTCCTCTCTTCGCCCAACGTCCCTCTTAGGTGAAGATCAAACGGTTTAGGGGCTATCCCCTGATCTTTCAGCCACTTTTCCATGAGCTGAATGGTCTCTTGAATCAAGGCGTAGTCCTTATTTGGGGTCAAATCCACCTGGTAACCAAAGAGATCTGAGACTAGCTGATAGCTTCTAGATTCTTGGATAGTAGCTGACAGATAAATGGGAATAAACTGAATCACGGCTCCATAGCCAGGCGTTAGCACTGCGTATTCTCCAGCTAGATAGAGCTTGCCTCCAGTCTGTACCTGATACTTAGTCTTCATCTTGAGGATCCTTTGTTTTAGATACGATGGTCCGATAGCGGTCGTCAAATAAAGGCACCAGCTGATCCAAGTCTTCTTCTAAACAGAGAACCTTAACGTTTGGCCCTGCATCCATGGTGAAGTAACAAGCATGGCCTGCAGCGCGAAGCTCACGGACAAAGTCCATAGCTTTGTGGCTTTCTTCTGTCAAGTAGCTAAAGGCTGGAGTGGCTGTTCTAGTCGTCGCATGCATAGCAAGGGCATTGCGCTCTGTCAGCTGACCGACATGTTCAAAATTATTGCCAGCTAGATAGTCCAGCATATCCTTGTAATCTTGTCTAGACTCTTCGATCCATTCTTTGAAATTAGTCGAAGTCTCCATGCAGCGTTTCATCCCTTCCCGGCTGGAAACGGGCTTTTGCTTGTCATTGAGAACCAGCATGATCATAGCCAGTTTCAGGTCTGTTTTAACCTTATAAATCTCTCCACTTTCTTTGTCCCAGGCCGCTAAAGGGCCAAAGAAAGACCGTGAAGAGGAACCCGAAGCAAACTTGGCTTTTTGAGCTAATTCCTCCTGGCTCAAGCCCAAATCATAGTACTGATTGCAAGCCTTGACGAGAGCAGAGAGCCCGCTTGAGCTAGAGGACAAGCCTGCTGCGGTTGGCATGTTGTTGCTGGTATCCACCCGAACAAATCCCGCTTCATCTGCTGGATTCAAGCCATCAATCACAGCTCCAATTTTGGCTTGCTCAGCTGGATTTTGAAATTCCCCATCGATGTAAAATTCATGCGCAGTCGCATCTGCTGGCAAGGGAGAGAGACTGGTCTCTGTATACATATTCTCTAAGGTCAACGAAATCGAACTGGTTGAAGGGACCATCTGTTTGGCATCTTCTTTTCCCCAGTATTTGATAATCGCGATATTGGCATAGGACTTAGCCGTTACAGGTTTTCGATCCATGTATGGTGCGCTCCTTCTTTTTCTAATGCATGGGCAATGGTTGCTGCTTCACGAGAATCCTTGACGAGGGCAATCACACAGCCACCAAGACCGCCTCCGCTCATTTTAGCCCCTAAGGCCCCGTTTTCAAGGGCAACAGCGACCAAATGGTCTGCTTCAACACAGCTGACACCGACGGCTCTCAAGTGCTCATGACAAGTAGTCAGAGCCTGTCCTAGGCTCGTTAGATCATTCATTTTCAGAGCCTCTTCCACCTGCTGGGTCAACTGACCAATCTCATGGAAATGGGACAAAACTTCCTGCCCTTTGGCTTCCACCTTTTGGATCGCCTCACGGGTATTGCCATGAATTCCCGTATCCGCAATCACCAAGCTCGCTTTTATTCCCAGCTCCAGCGGGTAAAAGCCTACATTCCGGATGAATTTAATGGCTTGATCGCTCAAACAAGTCTTGGCATCGAGCCCACTTGGATTCATATGGGCAATGGTTTCTGCTCGATTGACCAGGATTTCTAAGGTCTCATCATCCAGCTCCTCTTGATAATAGTCAAAAACTGCTCGAATAGCTGCGATACTCACCGCCGCAGACGATCCCATCCCCCGTTTTTCCGGTACCATGGACTGAATCCGGCAGCGAATCCGGGCCTCTTTAATCCCGAGGTGCTCAAGAGACGCAAAAACCGCCATGGACAAGGTGTCGTCTTCAAACAAAACCCATGGACTGTCTGCCGGGATGATCTGGCAGATCACTTCGATATGATGGAGTGGCAGCGCAATAGCCGGATAACCATAGACCACCGCATGCTCTCCAATTAAGATAATTTTACTATGCGCCCTTCCGACGCCTATCTCTTTGTTCATATTCATCTCGCTCTATTAAGGTCATTACTATTTTAATATAAATCAGCCAAAAAAGCGATGCTTTTGAAGGAAATCCAACCTAAGACGGAGTTGAGTTCTATCTGACAGACCGTAAAAGGCCAGGATCCATCATCCTAGCCTTCCATTTCTATTTTTCAAATTCTTGTTTGATCAAGTCCATCAAAGAGTTGCGGTCGAGGATCCATTGGGCCCGTTCGTCCTTCTCATAGGTCCGGTTGGACAAAAAGATCACCGCTTCCTGCCTCTTTCGATTGTACATGATGAAGGTTCCAGTATAGCCCGTATGATCTAACCAGTCCCCCTCTAGATTCCATCCGAGAGCGCGGGTCTTGCCCTCTTCACGCGCAAAATTCTGAGACAAGTCACGCGCAAAATCCTCCTTCAGATAACGCTCTAAGAAGCGCTCTAGATCAGCAACAGTTGAAAAAAGTCCAGCACTTCCCGCATGACGACCCAATACTCTCGCTTTGGGATCATGAACACTTCCAGAAGCCACTCCACGGACCGTTGGCACCGCCTTTTCGACCGGTCCAAACCGTGTCTCCGTCATCTTCCAAGGTGTAAAAATCAGCTCTTCAAATAAGCGATCCAAGGGCTGGCGAAACCTGTCTTCTAACCAAAAGCCCAGCAGAAGAAAATTGACGTCGGTGTAATGAAAACTCTTGTCTTCTTTTAACTGCAAATTTTCAAGAGCTGTTTTCAACTGTCTCGCATCCAATTGATCCCGGTTGGGGATAAAAGGATCGAGCCCAGAAGTATGGGTCAAGAGTTCCCGGATGGTCGTCTTCTCATGAGCAAAACGCGGGTAAAGCTCTTTAAAGGGGCGATCAAGCGCAAGCTCCCCTTTCGCATACAAAAAGGCACAGATGGTAGCAACTCCAACGACCTTACTGACACTAGCCAAATCATAGACCAGGTCAGCCACTACTGGCTCTCCTTTTTCAGGATCCGCTAGTCCCAGATAGTGCTCACTCCACTGACCATCGCGGTAAAGCGCAAGAGAGGCACCTGGATAGATGCCTTCTTGGATTTGTTCGGTAATTTTTTCGATGATTGCATTCACGCTCATCACTCCATTCTTATTCTTCATAAGAAATATGGACCTGATCTTGATTGGCTTCAAACCAGAGTTCGATCTGGCTTGGATCCTTGGCAATCAAGAAAGTTCCCTTACGGTGCACAAAATCGACAGTTTCTCCTAAGCTTTCTTTCAAGTCTTCCACATCAAAAGATGCCAATTCGACCTTGATCATGCTCAAATCCCAAGTAACCTTGTTCTCAACTTGGAGATCTTTTCCTTGGGCTTCTTGTAAATGGATAAAGTGGGCCAAAGCTGGCAAGTTGCTATAGAACTTCTCAGCCTCAGCAAGATCGGCCACATTGACCTCAAGAAAGTCCACATCAAAGCTGGTCAAACCTTTGAAATCTTCTGGAAGCTCAACAAGAGGCGCTTTCTCCAAAGGTTCTAGGCTTTCAAGATTTTCTTCCGCATGCACGAAAATGGTATCTCCTTGAGGAGACACAACTTCAAAGGCGCGACCATTAGCTCCTTGGTAAAGGGCGCTTGTCTCTGGCTGGCGGGCCAACAAATAATCAATTTCTTGAGCTTGTGCCACTTTCACCACGATGCGACCCAATTTCTTTGGACCTTCGACCTTACGCGAACGCATACTCGGTGACTCTTCTAAGACGATTTTTTCTACTTTTGAGGCATCTCCTAAAGACAGGAGAGCTCCTTCTTCCACTAATACTTTCATTCCCAATGTCTCTTCATAAAAGCGTTGATTGACATTTCGGTTATTCACTTTCAAGACTGGGATCACTCTTACGATCTGATTTGCTGTCATACTTTCCTCCAAGCACTTTTTATTGTAAAAGATTTTCTGGCTTTTTACAAGAAATCTTGTGCAAAAAAGACAGATTTTTCAAAAATAAAAATCTGTCTTTCTTTTTTTAGTATACTGTTCGTGTATGGACCCGCCCGTTTGGAGCTTCAAATTCGTATTCTAAGTAATCCTGATAGGTCCCTGGTGCAATCACTCCACGCACATCTAATACAGCCGTTCCTGCCTGTCCCACAATGGAATCTGCTAACAGGCAGCAATTAGTAGACAGAACAAAGTAAGATTTAAAACGCGAAGAAGTAAATTTATATAGCTCAGCCCCTAAATCATATTTCAATTTGTAAGCGTAGGTCGGCTGACCGTCTTCCAGTAACCTCCTAGGTGGATCCCAAGGTTCTAACAACTGATCAATTTCAGCTAGACGCTTCTCTACTGCCTGATTCTCTTCTTCGGTAAGGGATAGGCTGTAGCCAAACAGCGTCTTTTGACTCTCTTTTTTACATAGTTCGATGTATGGTTCCTTATCCACTTTAAACAGTACGCCATCCCCAATCGTCCCAAATAGACGCTCTGAAAAGGGATCGTAACTTCCGTAAGAAATGACCTTCCCCTGATAACAAATATCTACATGCCCAATCGCTCCAAATAAGTTGCTGTCAGAAGTATGAACCAAAATTTCTAATTCCCTTGCCTCTTCTTCTTTTTTCACCAATCGATAAGGGCCTGTGTGTCCCGCCGAGCTCCCTTTTTGAAGAAACTGGTTAAACCGTTTTAACTCCTTAGCAGGGATAAAGGCTGCAAAGATAACCGGTAGGCTAATACGAAAGCGACGTTTTAACTCTTGGCCTTGTTGGTCTTTGTCAAATAAAATACCATCTCGAATATTAGAAATCCCCAACAAGACCAGATAAGCCCCCAAGAGGATAAATTGGAAGTGCCCATCTGAACCAGGTTCCAAGACAGTTGCTAGACCAAGCCCACCGTTTAAAAGCGCATCCCATAAATAGAGCCAGCCTCCTTTTACCCGATTGGCCTTATAAAGCCAAAATGTGATCCCATAGACAATGGCACTCCCCAACTGATATGCCCCTAAACAAATCACAACTAAGTTTACGGGCAGACTACTCAGTCGATTCAACCAGATCAACGCAAGTGAAAGAAAAATAAACCAAATAGAGTGGCTATAGGAAATAGACTTGCTACGTAACAAAAAGCGAAGAAGAAAGCTTCCTAGTCCATCAACTAAAAAGTAAATGGCTAATAGATCCAAGGAAAATTTGGTGAAACCAACGCCGTTTCGAAAAATGAGAATCCCAAAAATGACGGCAAGAACCCCAAACAATAAGGTCCGTCTTCTTGCAACTTGTTCAAAAGATATTTTTTTCAATATTCCTTCTCCTTATAGACGAAAGGTCTTTAGACAAATACTATTTTATCAAGTATAATATAAGAAGTAAAGAAAAAAGAAACTGATAAAAGGAGCAGTCTATGAAATACAATCAATATAGCTATCTATCTGTTGACCAAAAAGACATTCTTAAGGAACTAAAAGAAATTGGGTTTGACCTTCCCACCCACCTCCCAGAAAAAGAACTGTTTGAATGGTTTGTCCGCAAGGTTTACTTCACCTATAAAGATACAGATTATCCCCTCTCTAACCTAGTGGTGGATTCTAAAACAGACTTTTTAACGTATATCCAATCTGACTGCGAATGGTCTCCGAACATTTTTTACACAGTAGCCCTCCAATTACTCGGTTTCCGCTATTTTATTGATTTTGAAGATACGGATAGCTTCTTGAAAGAAGTCCAATTTCCGATTGAGTATGGAAACTTGGTAGAAAACCTCTATCACCTTCTCAATACTCGAACAGTAAAAGGAAATTTACTCATCGATCAGTTGGTCAGCGATGGCTTGATTCCTGAAGATAACCAGTATCACTATTTTAACGGCAAGAGCCTCGCAACCTTTACGAGCCATGATGCCATCCGCGAGGTCGTCTATGTGGAAAGTCGGGTCGATACCGACAAAGATGGTCTGCCAGACTTGGTCAAGGTCAGCATTATCCGTCCTCGCTATGAAGGCAAGATTCCAGCTGTTATGACCGCAAGTCCTTATCACCAAGGGACCAACGATAAGGCCAGCGACAAGGCCCTCTACAATATGAATGTCGACCTCGAGGTCAAAGAACCTCATACCATTCAAGTAGAAGTACCTCAATTAGAATTGGTGGATCCTGTCGGTTCAGCTGAGCTAGTCGATGAAGCTGAAGAAACTCTCACCCATATCAATTCCAGCTATACCCTCAACGACTACCTCCTTCCACGCGGCTACGCTAATCTCTACGTATCTGGAGTGGGGACAAAAGATTCGCAAGGCTTGATGACCAATGGAAATTACCAACAAATCGAAGCCTACAAGAACGTTATCGACTGGCTCAATGGCCGTTGCCGGGCCTTTACAGATCACACACGCAAACGCCAAGTCAAAGCTGATTGGTCTAATGGAAAGGTCGCAACCACCGGGATCTCTTACCTTGGAACCATGTCTAACGGCCTTGCGACCACAGGTGTGGACGGTCTAGAAGTCATCATAGCAGAGGCTGGGATCTCTTCTTGGTACAACTACTACCGCGAAAATGGTCTCGTGACAAGTCCTGGCGGCTATCCAGGTGAAGATTTTGATTCCCTTGCCGAATTGACCTATTCACGCAACCTTTTAGGTGGGGATTATTTACACCACAATGCGGCCCACCAAGCCGATCTTGATCGCGTCAAAAAAGAGCTGGACCGCGCTTCCGGAGACTACAATCAATTCTGGCACGATCGCAATTATCTCCTACATGCTGATCGAGTCCAAGCAGAGGTGGTCTTTACCCATGGCTCCCAAGACTGGAACGTCAAACCGCTTCACGTCTTTAACATGTTCCAGGCCCTTCCAGCAAACATCAAGAAACACCTCTTCTATCACAATGGTGCCCATGTCTACCTCAACAACTGGCAGTCCATTGACTTCCGTGAGAGCATGAACGCCCTCCTCTCTAAAAAATTGCTGGGCTACGATTCAAGCTATGAGTTGCCAACTGTCATTTGGCAGGACAATACAGGAGAACAAAGTTGGACTTCCTTGGATGATTTTGGCAATCAAACAAGTCAGCGAACCTTCCTACTCGGAGATGGTGAAAAAGTCATCCAAAACCGCTACGAGACAAAAGATTACGAGCGCTATGGTAAGGCTTATCCGACCTTCTTAACGGACCTCTACCAAGACAAGGCCCAACAGGTAACCATCGATCTTCCAATCGAAGAAGACCTGCACCTCAACGGGAAAGCTCGCCTTCACCTACGACTTCACTCCAGCACCAATAAAGGCCTTCTCTCAGCCCAACTCTTAGAGCTTGGAAGCAAGAAATACCTCCAACCCTATCCTGCAGTCTTATCGGTCCGTACACTGGATAACGGTCGCTACCATATGCTAGACAACTTGACCGAGTTGCCATTTAAGGAAGCGGGCCAACGAGTCATTTCGAAAGGTTATCTCAACCTCCAAAATCGTCATGATCTCTTAGAGGTTGAGGACGTGACGCCAGGCGAGTGGATGGAATTTGACTTTGATCTCCAACCAACCATCTACAAGCTCGAAAAAGGAGCGACCCTTCGCCTGGTCCTTTACACAACGGACTTTGAAATCACTGTGCGTGATCAAACCGATTACCAACTCACCATTGACTTAGCACAATCAAGCCTCCATCTTCCTGAAATGACAGAGGTCCACTAATCGTGGTATCAAGGCTTAGCCTTTCTTTGCTTCATTTGACAGCTTAGCCTACTTATGTTACTATCTAATAGAGTATTTCATAGAAAAAGATATTAGAGGAAGTTATGGCGATTGAAAAAACTGTCAGCGAAATTGCTGAAATTTTAGGAGTCAGCCGCCAGGCGGTCAATAACCGTGTCAAGGCGCTGGCTCCAGAAGATACCCAAAAAAACGAAAAAGGGGTTACCGTTGTAACCCGTAGTGGCTTGATTAAGCTCGAAGAAATCTACAAAAAAACTATTTTTGAAGATGAGCCAGTCAGCGATGATGTGAAGCAACGCGAATTGATGGAAATTTTGGTAGATGAAAAAAATGCTGAAATCGTCCGTCTCTACGAGCAACTCAAAGCCAAAGACGAGCAACTCGCTAAGAAAGATGAACAGTTGCGCGTGAAAGACGTTCAAATTGCTGAAAAAGACAAGCAATTGGACCAACAACAACAATTGACTTTACAAGCAATGAACGACCGCGATACCTTGAAACTTGAACTCGAACAAGCCAACGAAAAAGTTCAAGAGCAAGAAAGCAAAGGTTTCTGGGCACGCGTTTTCCGTCGATAATCCGGGGCTGGATCCTACCAGTCCCTTTTCTTTTCTACCACAGGAGATTTCCCATGAAAGCATTAGAAGATTATATCGCCTTTGATCTCGAATTTAACCAATACGAAGGCGCCTATCAGATCATCCAGGTGTCTGCCGTACGTTTTACGAACGGTAAAGAAGTCGATCACTACGACTCCTACGTCTACACCGATAAGCCCCTAAAAAGCTTTATTAACGGCCTGACTGGCATTACCCAGGACAAGATCCAAAATGCCCCACAACTAGAACAGGTCCTCAGCGAATTCAAGGCCTTTGTAGGAGACCGGCCCTTGATCGGATACAATGCCAAAAAGAGCGACCTACCCATCCTACTTGAAAATGGCTTGGATCTAGAAGACCAGTACGCTGTCGATGTCTTTGACGAGGCTTTCGAACGTCGTCCATCTGACCTCCACGGCATTAAAAATCTCCAACTCCACACCGTTGCAGAATTTTTGGGAGTTGCAGGAAAATCACACGATAGCTTAGAGGATGCCCGCATGACAGCCCTTGTCTACCAACAATTCCTCGAATTTGATCAAGGCCGCACCCTCCTTGAAGAGCAAGAGAACTTCTTCACCAACCCCTTCGGAGGCTTGGACTTATCCGGATTTTTTGATGAATAAAAAAAGGCTCAAAACTGAGCAGTACTCCTAGAGTTAGATGTTTTCATATCTTTCTTTGGGGGTGCTTTTTATTTCATTTCTGTAAAGATTGACTAAAGCAAATTTTCATCCGACAGACAAGTAGAGCATATTCAAAGTCTTAACTTAAAATATTAGTTATTAAAGATTTAATCATTTCTAATTTTTTGAATATTCATTGACCAGACTTATTCTTAGATGTATAATGAGCATGTAAAATATATCACAAAGAATAATATGTAATAAGATTTAATGATTACATCTGATATTTCTCAACCATAGGGTTCTATTTTCTAGGAGAGATTTATGATTAATATCTTTAAATATCTTGATAAAAAAACAAAATACCTAACCATTATTGGAGCACTGGCAAATGGGGGTCTCGCATTAGGGCAACCTTTGGTTGTTGCCAAAGCACTATCGATAGATCAAAATAACCTTACCTATTCCTCTATTTGGAAATTTGCCCTCTTTGGTTTTTCTGTCTATTTCGCTTTGTATAGTCTTATGTTATTTTGTAATCATGCAAATAATGTCTTTCGACGTGAAATTCACATGAATATCCGAATGGCATTATTTCATAAGTTAATGGAAGACAGAGAATATAGTGAAGATGAAAAGATTACCATGCTGACACAGGATATGGAATTTCTAGGAGATAACTTTTTTGAACGCTATATGTCTATTTCATGCTGGGGATTTGGAGCACTGATTACGGCGATCTATATTATTACCCAAAATGTTTTATTGGGTTCTATCTTTGTTTTCTTCACGATCTTACGTCCCATTCCACAATTCTTGATGAATAATAAGCTAAAGAATTCAGGGGATGAAATGTCTCAGGGAAGAACAGCTGTTCATAACCAAATCTCTGATAGCATTCGAGGAGCTCAAACCTTGCGAATGAATCAAGCCTTGCCTGAAAATTCTCAACGCGTTTGGAATATCAACCTACGTTATCAGCGAGCCATTCAAAAGTTTGTTTTTACCCATAATATTGTTTTCTTTTGTAATGGTTTTATGGTCTTTCTGAGCCAAGTACTCCCCTTGGTATTAGGGTTCTTCCTTGCTATGCAGGGTCATCATGTTTCAGTGGCTAGCCTGGTTGCTATGTATATTGCTGCTGGTCAACTGGTAGGACCTATCCAAAATATCATGTATGATGTGGTTGAAGTACAAGGAGCCAAAACAACGGCAGAAAAGATTTTCGGAATTTTAAATCGAGCAGATGATAGTGAAACGAACAATCATTCGATCTCTCAAGTAGAAGAACTAGAAATTTCTCATTTAAGTAAATCTTATAATGGTAGAGAGATTATTCGCGATCTTAATCTAGCCATTCGACAAGGCGAAAAAGTCCTCATCAAAGGGCCAAGTGGCTGTGGGAAATCAACCCTCTTTCGAATGATCACAGGAGAAGAAAAGCCGGATGCCGGAATGATTACTTGTCGTACAAGGGATGGAGTTAAAACAAGTCACTTTGTTCGTCAGGTAGGCATTATCAGCCAGCATCCTTTCCTCTTTAATGATACTATTCGCTACAATCTCAGTTTGGGACAAGAGTTTTCAGATCAAGAATTAGAGACTGTTTTAAGACAAGTCAAACTCGACCATGAATTAACTGATGGGCTTGATTTTGTAATCACTAATAACGGAGAAAATATTTCAGGCGGACAACGTGTCCGAATTGAACTAGCCCGCTTCCTACTTCGTAAAAAGGATATTTTATTAGCAGATGAGGTAACTGCAGCTCTTGATTCAGAAAATAGCCAGATGGTTCGAGACTTGATTTTCTCACTACCGATGATGGTGTTAGAAATCGCTCACCATATTGATAATGAAAGTCGATACGATCAAGTCATTGAATTAAGAAAAGAATAAAATTGCTGACATAAACCTAAAAATATATCGTTAGTGTTTCAAAGAAAGAAAATACTAAAACTTTCCGCCGTGAGAAAAGTGCCTGAAACAATAACGTTTCAGGCACTCGGAATTATTGAGACCTTAGGCTCAATAATTAGTCTTGGAACTTCCTGGATTGCTGAAATCATCCACTGGATAATTTCACCTAACGTCCGTACTCACCCAAGGAAAGTTTTTAATATGACTTCGTCTTCAATCTGAAAAAGGCTCAAAACTGAGCCTCTTTTGAGTTAATGAAAACTTCCTTAGCTTAAAATGGTAATTTCCCTGCGAAAGCACCGAGTTTTTTCTTAGTTGCCGCATCAATTTCTTCAATGGCAGCATTGATGGCTTGAACCGTCATATCAGAAAGCGTTTCTGTATCTTCTGGGTCGACCACTGCGGCGTTGAAATCGATGGAGACAACCTTCTTATCACCTGTAAGAGTTGCAACAACCAAGTCTTGAGCAGATTTCCCTACAAATTGAGTTGCGGCTAATTCCGCTTGGCTTTGCTCCATTTGCTTTTGCAATTTTTGAGCTTGCTTCATCATATTTTGCATATTCATCATAGCAATTACATTCCTTCCAACTTCTGAAATTTACAGTTCATTATACCATTTTTTAAACGCTTGGAAAAGCCTAGGTGAGGGAACTCTGACATCATGCCTGCTGTTTCAGGCAATTTCATGAAGAGAGAAAAGAGTTTTGAAATCTGTGGGCCTCATCTTCCCTTAAAAGCCAGAATGTTCTTTCAAATACTCCTCTTCTTCCTTGGTCGAAGGCCGTCCTAAGATGGCATTCCGATGTGGATAACGCCCAAATTGTTGAAGAATGTCCATGTGCATCTTCTCATACTTCAAACGCTTTTCTAAGCCCGGTTGATCAAATAGGCGCAGAGCTTCTTCATGAATGGTTAAAGATTCCGAATGCATAAAGGGCATGTAGAAAAAGCCTCTTTGTACAACTGGTAATTCTTGAGCTTGTGTTAGGCCTTCTTGGGCCAAGACCAAGGCCAGGGAATCTGTCGCAAAAGCTTGGGCAGTCCCTCGAAAAATATTGCGAGGAATTTGGTCCAAGAGCAAAATCTCTGCTAAACGCCCTTCTGCCGTAGCCCGCCAGTGAAACAATTCCCCACGACTGGCCTTCCAATAAAGTTCCTCAAAGCGCTCCCGCATTTCTTGATCCAGTGCTTCTGATTTTTTGAACCAATCCTCTGGCTTCAACTCTTCGAACCAGAACCTTATCACTTCCTTCATTGCTTAACCTGCCATAATTTTTTCTTTTGTTTTTTCATCCAATGCATCATTCATCCGGCCGTACTTATATCCAGCCAAATCCAAGGCTACATAGGTAAATCCGATTTTTTTCATGTAGTCATTGATCTTGTCATGCAGTTGGATGGCTTTAAGCAGATGGTCTTCTTCCACTTCGATGCGCGCCAAGTCTCCATGCACACGCACACGGACTTGCTCAAAGCCAAGTCCTACAAGGAACTCTTCCCCTTCAAAAACCCGTTGTACATTTTCTGAAGTGATTTTCACTCCGTATGGGAAGCGTGAGGCAACGCTACAAGATGGCACCTTATTCCAATTGGAGACCCCTCTTTCCTTGGCCAATTGACGAATTTCTGTCTTATAGAGGCCGGCTTCTTGCAAGACACTGCGGACACCCGCTTCGTCCCGAGCCTTGATACCAGGGCGAAAATCGTCGATATCATCCATAATATTGCCGTCTACCAATTGCTTAAAGCCCAGTTCTGTAACTGAATCCTTAATAGTTTGGTACATCAATTGTTTGGTGTAATACCAAATATTGGGCGTATTGGCAGCAATCCGTGGATCACTCAATTCTCTCATTTCCAGTCCAAGCACAGGTGCTCCTAGCTGATCGGCCAAGTCGAGCGCTAGATCGAATTCTTCATTTGAAAACATCTCAGAGTTCACGACGGCCGCAATAACATTGTCAGGTCCCAAGGTATCCAAGGCCACCTTCAAGAGATAAGAGCTGTCAATCCCACCTGAATAGGTAACGGCTACTTTTCCGATTTCCCGCAAAATATCTTGTAATTTTTCTTCTTTTTCTTTTCTGATTTGTGCTTCTGTTGCCATGTTAGAATGTTTCCCTTCCAATAAATTCTTCAATTCGTTCGATGTCCAAAATAACGATCTTTTGCTGTCGAATGTCTAAAACTCCCTCCCGCTTTAATTCGTTCAGTATGCGGTTGACACTGTTTCGGGTTGAGATCCCACAAAAACCAGCAATATCTTCATTGGTAATATTAAAATCAATCAAGATACCATCGTCCTGCTCTACCCCAAACAAACTGCACAGCTTTTGTAGGTGAAAACAAACTGCGCCTTTTTTCCCATTCATCATCATGTACTGCTGGGATTCCATACTCTCAGACAGTTTATTGCGATAATAATCCCGTACGTAATCTTGCAGTTCCTTTTTCTCTTTGACAAAGGTCCAGAACTTGACCCGAGGAATCCGGTAAAAACTAGCCTCAGCTGTCTCGACGCGCACGTTAAAAGGCGAGTCCGTATAATTGGATACCTCATCCCGTAACAAGGATACAATATCGGTCGCTTTTAAATAGGAAAAGTTAAATTCTCGACCATCACGCATGATGACACTGGTCTTGACAACCCCTTCTTTTAAAATATAGATATAGTCCTCTTTAATCCCGCGATAAGAGAGGTAGCTGTGGTATTTTTTCTTGATAATGGGCGTTCGCCTCTCTTCCAAGAATTTCACTAAAAATGCTGAATCCACGCGCGTTTTTCCTCCTGTTTTGGCTCTTCATAGAAGTCACACTAATGATACACCTGTTCAAAACGAACGACGTTAACATTTGTTGACATCAATTGGTGCACACCTCTTTTTAAAAAGAATTATACTATAAGTATCAGTATTAATAAAGGAGATCGCAAATAATGGTAGAAATTAAATTACCGTACGACAAAAAATCGATTGTTGCAAAGATTCCAGATGAAAACTTTGCAGGATTGTTAGAGTCTAAGGCGGAAAACTTCCATAACCCACTGTCTGAAGAAGAAACTGTTGAACGTTCAATGGACAACCCTATCGGCAGCCCTACTTTGGAAGAACTTGCTAAAGGCAAAAAAGACATCGTGTTGATCAGTTCTGACCACACTCGTCCCGTTCCTTCTCACATCATCACTCCAATCATTTTGCGTCGTATTCGCTCAGTTAACCCTGATGCACGCGTGCGTATCTTGGTTGCTACTGGTTTCCACCGTCCTTCAACTCGTGAAGAATTGATCAATAAATACGGCCAAGAAATCGTTGACAATGAAGAAATCGTTATGCACATTTCAACAAACGACGATGACATGGTGAAAATCGGTCAACTTCCTTCAGGTGGTGATTGTATCATCAATAAGATCGCTGCTGAAGCTGACTTGTTGATAGCAGAAGGATTCATCGAATCTCACTTCTTTGCTGGTTTCTCAGGTGGACGTAAATCAGTCCTTCCAGGTATCGCATCATACAAAACTATCATGGCGAACCACTCAGGTGACTTCATCAATTCTGATAAGGCACGTACTGGTAACCTTGACCACAACCCAATCCACGAAGATATGCTTTACGCTGCTCGTACTGCAAACTTGGCCTTCATCGTCAACGTTGTATTGGACGGCGAAAAACACATCATCGGATCTTTCGCTGGGGACATGGTTGAAGCCCACAAAGTTGGTTGTGACTTCGTTGCAGACTTGGCACGTGTGTCTAAGATCGAAAGCGACATCACAATTTCAACAAACGGTGGTTTCCCACTTGACCAAAACATCTACCAAGCTGTTAAAGGGATGACTGCAGCCGAAGCTTCTAACAAAGAAGGCGGAACAATCATCATGGTAGCTGGATGTGCAGACGGT
The DNA here is from genome assembly GCF_943193075.1 of Streptococcus caecimuris. Taxonomy (NCBI): domain Bacteria; kingdom Bacillati; phylum Bacillota; class Bacilli; order Lactobacillales; family Streptococcaceae; genus Streptococcus; species Streptococcus caecimuris. The sequence continues at coordinate 43,815 of NZ_CALPCT010000004.1, forward strand.
CACGGTGGAGAAGGTTTCTATCGCAACCTTGCTGACGTAGAAGATCCAAAAGAATTCTTGGAACAAGCCATCAATACACCTCGTTTAGAGACTGTCCCAGACCAATGGACTTCTCAAATCTTGGCACGTATTTTGGTACACCACCATGTTATCTTTGTATCTGACCTTGTAGATCCTGAATTGATCAAAGGTATGCATATGGAACTTGCAACTTCATTTGACGAAGCGCTTGAAAAAGCCTTTGCTCGTGAAGGAAAAGATGCTAAAGTAACTGTTATCCGCGACGGACTTTCTGTCGTTGTTGAATAGAATCAAACATGGATTTTCAACCCAATCTAGAACAAACACTCCGTTCTTTGCAAGCGGGCCATCTCTCCGTTGAGGATGCGCTGGAGCAAATCAACGGGGTTAAAGAGCTAGGGTATGCAGCAATTGATACTGACCGGCAACGTCGCAACGGCTTCCCTGAAGTCGTATACGGCGAAGGAAAGACAGTTGAGCAAATTGAAGGAATCCTGCAATTTCTTTCACAGAAAGAATTGCCGATCCTCACAACAAGAGTCTCTCTCCAAAAGGGAGAGGCTCTTTCTCAGCGCTTTCCGACTGGCCACTATTATCCGGAAGCCCGCTGCTTCGTTCTCAACTCTAAAAAGGAAGAAGCCGATCCTGAACACTACATTGCGGTCGTCACAGCAGGGACAAGTGATGTTCCTGTTGCAGAAGAAGCTGCAGTCACTGCAGAAACCTTTGGCCATTCGGTTCGCCGAATCTATGATGTGGGAGTCGCCGGCATCCATCGCCTCTTCAATCGCTTAGAAGAGATCCAAAAAGCCAGTGTGATCATCGTGATTGCCGGTATGGAAGGAGCTCTTGTTAGTGTTGTAGGAGGTCTTGTGGATGTTCCCGTTATTGCCGTTCCGACCAGCATTGGATACGGAAGCAACCTTCAAGGGCTAACAACCTTGATGAGTATGTTGACCTCTTGCGCTTCTGGCGTAACGGTCGTCAACATTGATAACGGATTTGGTGCAGCTTATTCAGCATGTATGATCAATCGACTCAACCACAATCGAAAGGAAAACTGATGACCAGTCTATTTTTAGAACCTTTTTCTGGAATAAGTGGCGATATGCTCAATGGTCTTCTTGTGGACCTTGGGGCAGATGTCGAGCTTCTTCACACAGAACTCGAGAAACTGGGAGTGGATGGTTTCCACCTCCACGTTCATCGCGTCGCAAAGAGCGCAATTTGGGGAACTGATTTTGATGTTCACCTTCACCACGGGGAGAAAGATACGGGGATTGAAGGTGATTTTGATCACGATCATGAACATCATCACGATCACGAACACCATCATAATCACGAACATCATCACGATCATGAACACCATCATCACCATTCCCACGCGGATGCTCGCAGTTATGCGGATATCCACGATTTGATTGCCGCTTCACAGTTGAGTCCTTTTGTGAAAGAAAAGAGTCTTGAAGTCTTTCTTGATATCGCAAAGGCCGAAGCAGCTGTGCATAACATGCCTGTCGAACAGATTCATTTCCATGAAATTGGTGCAATTGACTCCATCGTCGATATCGTTAGCTTTTTCATCCTAGTGGAATCGCTCGGTATCGATACAGTTTACTCTACTCCTCTCACTGAGGGAAGTGGGACCATTTCAGTTGCCCATGGAGAAATGCCTGTTCCGGTTCCCGCTGTGATGCAGTTGAGAAAAGGAACTACTATTCCGATTACTCAAGACTTCACAGTTAAAACGGAGTTGATTACTCCGACAGGGTTAGCCCTCCTTAAAGCATTGTCCCCAATCTTTGAACCAATCCCCTCTCACCTTTCCATCGAAAGTGTGGGCTATGGATTTGGTAAAAGAGAGACTGGAAAATTCAATGCTTTACGCGGTTCGCTATTGAAAGAAGACACCTCTCACAGCACCACTGTTGTTCATCGCACGGAAGATCAAATTATTGAGATCACCACTACGATCGATGATCAAACACCAGAGCAACTCGGTTATATTATCCACCGTTTCCTGGACGCTGGAGCTTTAGATGTCTACTATCGTAGCGTCGTTATGAAAAAGAATCGCCCTGGCTTTGAATTGATTCTCTTGATTCAAAGAAGTCAGTTGGAAGATTTTTCAGCCCTCTTGTTCAAAGAAACCAGTACCATTGGTTTTCGATACCAACAAGTCGACCGAAAGGTCATGCAACGTCGATTTGAACAAATCGATACGGAATTTGGACCCGTTACGGTAAAAATTAACCAGTACGGATCTACCACTAAAAAAACACTTGAATACGAAGACTGTCAGCGTATTGCTACGGAGATGCAGTTGCCGATTCAAGAAGTTTATCACCAATTACAAAAATACATTTATTAATTTAGGAGACATTAATTAACATGACACATCAATTACTTGCAGAAGTTATGAGTACAGCTTTGATGATTATCTTCGGGGTTGGCGTACACTGTGACGACGTTTTGAAGAAAACAAAATATGCTGGAACTGGACACTTATTCGCGATCACTACATGGGCATTCGGTATCACTGTCTGCTTGTTCGTCTTTGGCGGTGTTTCAATGAACCCTGCTATGGCTTTGTTGAAAGTCCTTCTTGGTAAATTGACAATCGCTCAATTCTTCCCAATCGCAATCGCTGAAATGATCGGTGCCTTCCTTGGAGCTTTGATTGCTTACTTTATGTATGCTGACCACTTCAAGATTTCTGAAGGTCAAATTGATGGTGTTGCTATCCGTAACATCTTCTCAACTAACCCTAACTGCCGTAACCTTCCACGTAACTACTTCGTCGAAGCGTTCGCAACATTTATCTTCTTGACATCTATCATGGCTGCTGAACACGCCAACGAAGCAATGCTTCCATTCACTGTTGGTTTGATCGTTTGGGCTATCGGTATGGGTCTTGGTGGTACTACAGGTTTCGCGATGAACCAAGCGCGTGACCTTGGACCTCGTTTCGCTTACCAAATCTTGCCAATCAAAGATAAAGTAAACAACGACTGGCAATATGGTCTTCTTGTACCAGGTACTGCTCCATTTGTTGGTGCTGTCCTTGCCTTCTTCTTCATCCGTTACTTCCTTGGAATCATGTAATGAGTTGATCAAAGAATCATTCGAAAGCAAGCATCGAAAGGTGCTTGTTTTTTGATTCCTTCATTTCCGAAGCCGTCCATAAAATGATATAATGGACAAAGCAAATCATGAAAAAACAAGAGAAGGAAGAACGACATGACTCATTTTCACACCATTGTCATCGGTGGTGGCCCAGCAGGTATGATGGCGACCATTGCCAGCGCCTCTTATGGCCAACCTACGCTGCTGATCGAAAAAAATAAAAAGCTGGGTAAGAAACTTGCAGGTACCGGAGGAGGTCGCTGTAATGTCACGAACAACGGGACCTTAGACGATTTGATGGCCGGTATCCCTGGAAATGGCCGTTTCCTTTACAGTGTGTTTTCCCAATTTGATAATCATGATATCATCCAATTTTTCACCGATAATGGCGTCGAGCTAAAAGTCGAAGATCATGGCCGGGTCTTTCCTGCTAGTGATCAATCTCGCACCATTATTCAAGCCTTAGAAAATAAGATCCTTGAGCTAGGTGCTAGCATGGCCACCAACTGCGAAGTCGTCTCTGTCACCAAGCCAGAAGACGTCTTTATCGTCAAGTCTGCTGAAAAAACATGGACAGCTGACAAGCTGATTGTCACAACTGGGGGCAAATCCTATCCTTCTACCGGCTCTACTGGCTACGGACACGAAATTGCCCGCCACTTCAAACACACCATCACCGATCTCGAAGCGGCAGAAAGTCCTCTTTTGACAGACTTCCCACACAAGGCCCTCCAAGGGATCTCTCTGACAGATGTGACCCTCAGCTACGGCAAACACATCATCACCCATGACCTGCTCTTTACGCATTTCGGTCTTTCTGGCCCTGCAGCCCTTCGGATGTCTAGCTTTGTTAAAGGTGGGGAAATCTTATCTCTGGACCTCCTTCCGACTACCTCTTCTCAAGAGTTAAAAGACTTTCTAGAAGAGCATCGAGAAAAGTCCATTAAAAATAGCCTCAAAACCCTTCTTCCTGAACGGTTAGCTGATTTCTTGGTGCAAGGATTCCCTGAAAAAGCCAAACAACTCACTCCTCCTCAGATAGAAGAGCTCATTCAAAACATCAAAGAGGTGCCTATTCCTGTCACAGGGAAGATGTCTCTAGCCAAGTCCTTTGTCACCAAGGGCGGCGTCAGCCTCAAAGAAATCAATCCTAAAACCCTAGAAAGTAAGCTAGTTCCTGGGCTCCACTTTGCAGGAGAAGTCCTCGATATCAATGCCCATACAGGCGGTTTTAATATCACATCCGCCCTCTGTACCGGTTGGGTAGCAGGAAGCCCTCATTACTAAAAAACGAACTCGATTTGTTCGAGCTCGTCTTAGAATGATGACAAACTATTTTAAAGTAAAATAAGTTAAGTAATTCTACAAAGAAATATAAATGTGGTCCAATTCTTAGAATGAATCAAGAAAATGCCGAAACTTTCCGCTGTGAGAAAAGTGCCTGAAACTTTTTGTTTCAGGCACTCGGAATTATTGAGACCTTTGGCTCAATAATTAGTCATGGAACTTCTACGAAGTTCGCTGACGTCCGTACTCACTTAAGGAAAGTTTTTAAGAGGACTTTGTCTTCAATCTGAAACGAACTCGATTTTCCATCGAGTTCGTCTTTTTATTGTTCTTTGGTTAATGAAAAGCGGAAATCATTGTATTTAGTATAGTCAAATTCTGTATTGAGATCCGTTGTGAAAACAATCGGTGTATAGTGTCCTTCTTCTAAGACAAAACCAGGCTCAAATCGGAAGTTTGCTCCACCTAAGCCTGTGATCCCAGGGAGCAAGGCATCAGCCCCATCAAAGCCTTCAACATTCCAATAGTAGATATTTCCAGTTGCTTGGACGGCTCTTGCCGTATAGGTCGCCGTCCGAGTCGGTTCGCTGTCATTTTTGAAGCTTACCACTGTTGTCACATTTCCATTGGCATCCACTGTCATTTTAATCGCATCCGCTTGTGGACTAGATCCTACCCAAGTTCCCACTAGTTCTGCAGGGACAGTAGCTTGCGTCGTAGCAGACGCATTCTCGGTCTTACTAGAGTCTTTTGTACCTGTCGCGCTACTGGCTTGAGTTGAAGAGCTAGCTGTATCTTTTGCTTGAGCAGAAGATGCTGCACTCTTTTTGCTATTACTTTTGGTTTTTTTCTCTACCTTACTGGTAGATACTTTTGCGGAGGAGGAAGCTGTCTTTTTATCCTTAGCACCACAACCACCGAGAGCTAGACCAAGTGAAGCAGCCACCAGAACAGCGGCACTCCAACGGAAGATTGATTTTTTCATAAGATCACCTCTTTATCTTTCTGACTCCCATTATACCTCAATTATTACAAATATCAAGTTTTTTTGTAACAATTGTAATTTTTTTGTAACATATTTTTGCATTTAAAATGTCAATCGTAATAGAGCGATCAAGACAATTCCAAACAAAACGGTTCCCATAAGGTTTTTGTAACGAAAGGCTACAAAGAAGCTGGGAATGGTCACTACTAGGTCCAACCAGTGGAGCTGCGGGGGGCTTCCGATTTTTCCATCTACTAAGCTTGATAAAACCAAGGCAAAGATAATGGAAATGGGCAGGTATTTGAGAAAGCGGGTCACAGGAGCCGGCAGTCCCTTGTATTTGACTAAGAGGAAGGGCAAGATCCGAGGAATCCAGGTAACGAGGGCTGAGGCCAGAATGGCCATGAAGATATAACTATTCACACGCATCACAGACCACCCCCACAAAACAGCCGATCAAGGTCGCAGCTAGCACAGCTAGCGGTTGCGAAACAAAAAAGAGTAAGAGAAAGAAACTCACTGCTACTGCTAACAGCACCATGAGCATGGTCTTGGTCTTTTCTGTCAGTTGCATTCCTTGAAACTGGGCTGCAAAAATCCCAATAAACATAGCCACCAAAGCAAAATCAAGCCCAAAAGCCTTTGGATCAGGTAGGAGAGATCCTAGAGCTGTTCCGATAACCGTCGCACTGATCCAGGCCACATAGCCTACTAGATTGTTCCCATGCATCCAAGGAACTGTAATGGTGTCCGTCTTTAACTTCTCACTCAAGTAGACCCCATAACTCTCATCAGTCAGGAGACTGCCAATCCCAATGGTATGAGCAAGACTAGCATCCTTAAAGTCAGACGACGTATGTAGGCTCATCAACATATTACGGAGATTGATCAAACACACCGTCAAGGCCATATTCAAGATCGAAGAATGAGCCGCAATCAGAGAGATCATCGCAAACTGAGCCGCCCCAGCATAGACCAAGACACTCATCAAGGCCATCTCCAAAGGAGAAAGATAGGGAGACGCCACCACACCGCAAGCTAGGCCAATACTGATATAGCCCAAAGCCGTCGGTAGCGCGTCCCTCACCCCCTGCCAAAAATCTTTTTCCACTCTCTTACTCCTTTCCAAATCATTGACCTCTATTATAACACAAGAAAAAAGGTTGAAAAAGGACCAATGAAAGAGAAAGCTTTATAATCCCTTCGCAAATCCGCTACTAGTTGGTGAGATCCCAGCAAAAAAGCCATTGGACCTTGCACATCCAATTGGCTCCTTTATCTTATTCAATTCCTTCAAAGGCCAGACTTGGTTTGGTATTGAGGTCCCAGCCCGCGAAGTTTTCTTTGTTCCACTCACTGACACTGGCATAGGCGATCATCCCTGCATTATCCCCGCAGAGGCGCAGAGGCGGAATGATGACCTTGACATCTGTGATGTCAGAAGCCAGGCGTTCACGGAGACCTTGGTTGGCTGCGACCCCACCAGCGACGACTAGGGTTTTGACCGGATATTTTTCCAAGGCCTTCTTGGTCTTGGCCATGAGAATGTCTAATACGGCTGCCTGAAAACTTGCAGACAAGTCCGCATTGGAGAGGCTTTCTCCTTTTTGCTCGGCATTATGGTGCAGATTGATAAAGGCCGATTTGAGTCCTGAAAAGGAGAATTCCAGATTGTCTTCCTTGATCATGGCCCGTGGGAAATCGTAGATATCAGATCCTTGGTGGGCCAGTTGATCAATCTCACGTCCTGCTGGATAGGTCAGGCCCATGACGCGCCCGACCTTGTCATAAGCCTCTCCTACAGCGTCATCACGGGTCTCTCCGACGATCTTATAATCACCCGCTTCACTGACGTAGACTAGCTCGGTATGTCCTCCACTCACCAGCAAGGCCAAAAGTGGAAATTCTAAGGGCTCGACGCTTTGAGCGGCCATCAAGTGCCCTGCCATATGATTGACAGGAATCAAAGGAAGTCCATGCGCCCAGGCAAAGGCCTTGGCTGCAGCTAGGCCGACCAAGAGAGCTCCAACCAGACCTGGACCGTAGGTGACAGCCACAGCTGTGACATCGGCTTCAGTGATGCCAGCTTCTTCCAGGGCTTCTTCAATACAAGCGGTGATGACTTCCACATGGTGACGAGAAGCTACCTCAGGCACCACCCCACCAAAACGCTTGTGACTTTCGATTTGACTGGCAATGACATTGGACAAGAGTTGGTCGTCATTTTTCAAGACAGCCACACTGGTCTCATCGCAAGATGTCTCAAAAGCCAAAATATATCTATCTTTCATTTGGGTTCCTCTTCATGATCACAGCATCCTCTATGGGATCGTGATAGTAGTTTTTCCTCCGTGCAATTTCTTCAAAATGCATTTTTTTGTATAGACCTTGGGCCGGTTGATTGGACACGCGCACTTCTAAGAAAATTTCTTTTTGGTCCGGCAACTGCGCGAGTAACTGCTGAGCTAGTCCTTGGCCTTGAAAGGTGCGTTTGACCGCGATCTGTAAGACTTCTGCTTCATAGAGAGTTTCTTGAATGGCGACAAACCCAAGGACTTGTTCTTCATCCACAGCTAGGAAATAGAAAATCGATTCCTGCTCTAAATCAGCTTCAATCTGCTCCAACTTCCAGGGGCTAGCTTCATAAACATCTTCCATCACATCGAGAATAGCAGCCGCATCCTGGCTACTCCCTTTCCTGATTGTTCCTTTCATCATAGGCGCTTGATGTAAGAGGTCGTTGTTTCCGTGTGGTCTTTGAGCCAATTTTCCTCCGCTTCGACCCGTTTCAGATAATGAGGGACAAAATCATGGAGGCTAGCAGGTACTTGTTTGAGGCCGAGACGTCCGATTTTCACTGCATCTGGCAGGGTTTCAGAGAAAGTAGCCTTTGGCAGATGAGCTTTGATCTGCTCCTCAAAGGCTGTGACCTCTCCGATAAAGGTGACCTGCTCACTCGTCGCTGCACGCTCTAGGACTTCCTCAAATGGAAAATGCCCTTCTGGTGCAACCAGCTGATCTTCTTGGTAAAAACCTGCATAAACGTTGTTTCGACGGGCATCCATGACAGGAACTACCAAACCTTCTAGATCATCTGGCACTAGAGCTAAGAGGCTCGAAACCCCGACCAATTCAATCCCTAAGGTATGAGCCAAGGTCTTTGCGGTTGCGACCGCAATGCGCAGCCCAGTGTAGCTCCCAGGACCTTCCGCCACCACGATACGATCCAAGTCCTTGGGTGTCAAGTCAATTTGTTGCATCAAAAAATCGATGACCGGCATCAAGGTAATACTATGATTTTTTTTAATGGTTAATGTTGTTTCTGCAAGTAGAGTCTCATCTTCTAAAATCGCTACAGAAAGAGCCTTACTCGAGGTATCAAATGCTAATAATTTCATTTCCTACTCCTCTTGAACTGGATTATATTATACTACAAATTCCCTTCAAATCCCAGCGAAACTCTCCTCTAGAACGCAGGATTTTCATATCCAAAACTGCTCAAAAGCTTCTCTATTATAGGTCTTTGCCTTTCTGACTTTTCCAGTCTATCTTTTACTTACAGGCAAATTTATGATATAATGATAATTAATTGTATCGAATCAGGTCCACTAGTTGCGAGTAGGAAACTCTAGTGATTGCACTCCTTCGCAGCTAACAAATAGACCGAAATAATGAAAGGAAAATTACTTCATGATTTACAAAGTTTTTTATCAGGAAACTAAAGACCGCAACCCTCGTCGTGAAACCACGCATGCACTTTATCTCGATATTGATGCACCAAATGAACGCGAAGGACGCATCCAAGCTCGTCAATTGGTTGAAGCAAACACAGATTTCAACATTGAATTTATCACACCACTTTCTGAGCAACACCTTGCTTACGAGAAAGAGTCAGGTGCTTTTGAACTAACGGAGTACTAATCCATGGCTTATACCTTAAAACCTGAAGAAGTTGGTGTATTTGCCATTGGTGGACTTGGAGAAATCGGAAAAAATACCTACGGGATCGAATACCAAGATGAAATCATCATTGTCGATGCTGGGATCAAATTTCCAGAAGATGACCTCCTTGGGATCGACTATGTAATCCCAGATTACTCTTATATCGTTGACAATATCGATCGCGTCAAGGCGGTCCTCATTACCCACGGGCACGAAGACCACATCGGTGGGATTCCTTTCCTTTTGAAGCAAGCCAATGTCCCTATCTACGCTGGACCTTTGGCACTTGCCTTGATCCGTGGAAAATTAGAAGAGCACGGCCTTCTTCGTGATGCCAAACTCTACGAAATCAACCAAAACACTGAGCTTCAATTTAAAAATCTTAAAGCAACCTTCTTCCGTACGACTCACTCGATTCCAGAACCTTTGGGAATTGTGATTCACACCCCTCAAGGAAAGATTGTCTGTACCGGAGACTTCAAGTTTGACTTTACACCTGTTGGTGAACCAGCTGACCTCCATCGCATGGCAGCCCTTGGAGAAGAAGGCGTTCTCTGTCTGCTTTCAGACTCAACCAACGCGGAAATCCCAACCTTTACCAACTCTGAAAAAGTGGTTGGTCAATCCATCATGAAGATCATCGAAGGGATCCACGGACGCATCATCTTTGCTTCCTTTGCTTCGAATATCTTCCGTCTCCAACAAGCAGCTGAGGCCGCTGTTAAGACCGGTCGTAAGATCGTCGTCTTTGGACGCTCGATGGAAAAAGCCATCGTCAATGGAATCGAGCTTGGCTACATCAAGGTCCCTGCTGGAACTATTATCGAGCCAAATGAGATCAAAGACTATGCAGCCAATGAAATCCTGATCATGTGTACAGGAAGCCAAGGAGAGCCAATGGCAGCCCTCTCTCGGATTGCCAACGGAACGCACCGCCAAGTGCAACTCCAACCAGGAGATACTGTGATCTTCTCTTCTAGTCCAATTCCTGGAAATACAACCAGTGTGAATAAATTGATCAATACGATTTCTGAAGCGGGTGTAGAGGTCATTCACGGGAAGATCAACAACATCCATACCTCTGGACACGGGGGGCAACAAGAACAAAAACTCATGCTCCGCTTGATCAAACCAAAATACTTCATGCCTGTCCATGGTGAATACCGGATGCAGAAGATCCACGCAGGACTTGCGCGTGATTGTGGAGTAGAAAAAGACAATATCTTCATCATGAGTAATGGTGATGTCCTTGCCCTTACAGCCAACTCTGCTCGGATCGCAGGAAGCTTCAACGCTCAAGACATCTATGTCGATGGAAATCGTATCGGTGAAATCGGGGCTGCTGTCCTTCGTGACCGGAGAGACCTTTCCGAAGATGGTGTCGTGCTTGCTGTTGCGACTGTTGACTTCAAATCGAAGATGATCCTGGCTGGACCAGACATCTTGAGCCGTGGTTTTATCTACATGCGTGAATCAGGGGATCTGATCCGTGAAAGCCAACGCATCCTCTTCAACGCTATTCGTATCGCCTTGAAGAACAAAGATGCCAATATCCAAACTGTTAATGGTGCAATTGTCAATGCCCTTCGCCCATTCTTATACGAGAGCACGGAACGTGAACCTATCATTATCCCAATGATTCTCACACCAGATGACGAAAATTAACAAAACAACCAGTTGAAACCACTGTTTCAACTGGTTTTATAGTAACCTTTTGAGGATCAAAAAGAGAGTGGGACAGAAATCGGTCATTCGTTAGAATTCGATTTCGTCGTCCCACTTCCGCACAGTTGAGTAGGGCTGTAAAAGCTGATGAAATCAGCGTAGTAGAGCCCACTCAACCACTGCGTCTTGCTCGACAATCCAAAAATAATTGAGAGGCTAGGACTTTTGTCCTAGCCTCTTTACTCTTGTTTCTTAATAAAGATCTAAATAGTTGTCTACTTCCCATTGGGATACGAAGGTCGCATAGCTTGCCCATTCGATTCGTTTGGCTTCAAGGAAGCTGGTGTAGATGTGCTCACCCAAGGCAGTTTTCACCACTTCGTCTTCTGTCAAGGCTTTCAAAGCATTGTGAAGGGTAGAAGGTAGATCTGTGATTCCAGCTGCTCTACGTTCTTCCGGTGTCATCACATAGATATTTTCTTCGATCGGAGCAGGTGCTTCGATTTTATTTTCAATCCCGTGAAGGCCGACTTCAAGCAAGACTGCCAAGGCTACATAAGGATTGGCCATTGGGTCTACGGAGCGTAATTCCAAACGAGTTCCCATACCACGTGATGCTGGCACACGTACCAATGGGGAACGGTTGCGGCCTGCCCAAGCGATATAAACAGGTGCTTCATATCCAGGAACCAAACGTTTATAAGAGTTGACGGTTGGGTTGGTCACCGCTGTAAAGTTATATGCATGCTTGATCAAGCCACCCAAGAAGTGATAAGCTGTTTCTGACAATTGCATGCCCTTTGGATCTTCTGGATCAAAGAAGGCATTGTTGCCATCTTGGTCAAAGAGAGACATATTACAGTGCATACCTGATCCGGCAATTCCAAATTTTGGTTTGGCCATAAAGGTTGCATACAAACCGTGTTTACGGGCAATGGTTTTCACGACAAGCTTGAAGATTTGAATCTTATCACAAGCGCGGAGCACTTCATCATACTTAAAGTCGATTTCATGCTGACCAACGGCCACTTCGTGGTGACTGGCTTCTACTTCAAAGCCCATCTTGGTCAAGACATTTACGATTTCACGACGGGTGTTATCTGCAAGGTCTGTTGGAGCCAAGTCAAAATAGCCACCTTTGTCGTTTACTTCAAGTGTTGGATCTCCATTTTCGTCCAACTTGAAGAGAAAGAATTCTGGTTCTGGACCAAGATTAAAGGATTTGAATCCAAGTTCTTCCATATGACGAAGGGCACGTTTCAAGTTGCCACGTGGGTCTCCTGCAAATGGTTCTCCTTCTGTCGTATAGACATCACAGATCAAGCCAGCTACGCTACCATTTTCATCTCCCCAAGGGAAGACTGTCCATGTATCCAAATCTGGGTAAAGATACATATCTGATTCGTTGATACGGACAAATCCTTCGATAGAAGAACCATCAAACATGGCTTTGTTTGAAAGAACCTTGTCCAGTTGCTCATCGGTAGCTGGAATTTCGACGTTCTTCATGGTTCCCAAAATATCAGAGAACATCAAGCGAATAAAAGTAACATTTTTTTCTTTTACTTCACGGCGAATATCTGCAGCAGTAATTGACATTTTTGTCTCCTTAAAATAGATTACAAGCTTATGAAATGATCAACGAAATTGACCATATGGCGATGGGGAAGATGTGAAGCGACTTTGCTGAAGAATATCGCGATGAAGAGCCTTACGAATGGCTTCTTGGCTGACCACCTTGGTTTGCTCTTGCTCTTTTTCCGCATATCTCTTCTTGATATCCGCAATATTTAAGCCATCTGAGATATAATCTTTGATCTCAAGCAAGCGGTCCATATCATCCAACGAATACATGCGGCGATTGCCTTCTGTCCGATCAGGAGAAATCAATCCCTGATCTTCATAATAACGAATCTGGCGAGCTGTCAAGTCGGTCAGCTTCATAACACTGCCAATCGGAAAGACTGCCAGTGAGCGTCGTAATTCCTTTTCCTTCATACCATTCCTCTTTCTATTCTATTATATCGAAAAAAAAATCTATGTCAAGATTAAATGTTACATAATCTTACATAGGTTTTTTGTACTTCTTGAGAAAATCTTGAATACGATCGACATCCGAATTGACCAAAATCGCAACAAAAACGCCGATAAAGGTCTCAAATATTCGGGCAAAAACATACAAGAAGGTTTCTCCGTTAGGAATCGAGAGAGTAATGATCAGCATTGCCGAAACTCCTCCGATAATTCCTGCTTTATTATTCATAGCGACATTTGTCATAATGGTTAACATAGTCGCAATTGGGACAAAAATCAGAGTTACCCAATACGCCCCATGAAAGAGCGTTTTTAAAAGGAAGAACAAAACAGCATAAAAACCTCCGATACTATTGCCCATGACACGCGAAGCCCCGAAGTGGACACTCTTATCAAAATCTTCCCTCAAACTAAAAACAGCTGTCAAGGTCCCGATCTGAAGGCCGCGCCAGCCAAATATTCCAAAAATAAGTAGTACAATAAAAACGGCAATCCCTGTTTTAAAGGTTCTCATCCCCAAACGGAATTTGGACCAATCAAATTTGTGTCGTTTAAAGTAATCCATGGTCACCTATCTTTCTATCTCTATTATTCTACCATATTTTCAGAAAGGAGAGAACAGGTAAAAATAGAAAGAAAAGAGAGTGGGACAGAAATCGGTAATTCGTTAGAATTCGATTTCGTCGTCCCACCTCCGCACAGTTGAGTAGGGCTGTAAAAGCTGATGAAATCAGCGTAGTAGAGCCCACTCAACCACTGCGTCTTGCTCAACAATGCAAAGACAATTAAGAGGCTGGGACTTTTGTCCCAGCCTCTTAATTCTCATTAGATTATTTATCTGTAAGAGCAGCCAATCCTGGAAGTTCTTTACCTTCAAGGAGTTCCATAGAAGCACCACCACCAGTAGAGATCCATGAGAATTTGTCTGCACGTCCAAGGTTGATCGCTGCGGCAGCTGAGTCACCACCACCGATGATTGATTTAACGCCTGGTTGTTTCACGATAGCGTCCATCACACCGATTGTACCAGCTTGGAAGTCAGGGTTTTCAAATACACCCATAGGACCATTCCATACAACTGTTTTCGCACCAGTCAATTCTTGGTCGAATTTAGCAATTGATTTAGGACCGATATCCAAACCAAGGAATCCTGGATCTACTGCTTCACCTTCAGTGTCTTTCACTTCAGTGTAGTCAGCAAATGCGTTTGCTTCTTTTGAGTCAACTGGCAAGATCAATTTGCCGTTTGATTTTTCAAGAAGAGCTTTCGCCACATCCAATTTGTCTTCTTCTACAAGTGAGTTACCGATTTCGATACCTTGAGCTTTGTAGAATGTGTAAGTCATCCCACCACCGATAAGGACTTTATCAGCTTTTTCAAGCAAGTTTTCGATAACACCGATCTTGTCAGATACTTTTGATCCACCAAGGATAGCTACGAATGGACGTTCTGGAGCTTCAACTGCTTCTTTGATGTAAGCAATTTCGTTTTCAAGAAGGAATCCAGCAACGGCTTTATCAACGTTTGCAGAGATACCAACGTTAGATGCGTGTGCACGGTGAGCTGTACCGAAGGCATCGTTTACAAAGATACCATCTCCAAGTGATGCCCAGTATTTACCAAGTTCAGGATCATTTTTAGATTCTTTCTTGCCGTCAACATCTTCGAAACGAGTGTTTTCAACCAAGAGAACTTGTCCATCTTCAAGAGCGTTAACAGCTGCTTCCAATTCAGCACCACGTGTAACACCTGGGATAAATTTAACGTCTTGACCCAATTTAGCAGCCAAGTCAGCAGCTACAGGAGCAAGTGATTTACCTTCTTTATCTGCTTCTTCTTTTACACGTCCAAGGTGAGAGAAGAGGATTGCACGTCCACCTTGTTCAAGGATATACTTGATAGTTGGAAGAGCTGCAGTGATACGGTTATCGTTAGTGATCACGCCATCTTTTACAGGAACGTTGAAGTCAACACGAACGAGAACTTTTTTCCCTTTCAAGTCAACGTCTTTAACAGTCAATTTTGCCATAAGATATGACTCCTTCTTTTTTTAATACATGATAATTATATCACAAAAGCTGTAAAAGAGGTAGAAAAATCCAATGCTTTTCCCCTTTAATTAACAGGATCCGAACAACACTTCTAGATACAAGATCAAACCTCTCTGGTTTTCACCAGAGAGGTTTTTTTGAGAGTGACTTTTTAAGTGAACAAAAGAATCTTTTAGAAGACTTACTCTTCCTTCTTCTTACCAGCCAAGAGGAAGCCGCCTAAGGCTGCTAGAAGAACAGCTTCAGCTGCAAAGGAAGCTTCTAGGCTTGCCGTATTTGGTAAGTGTTCCGATTGACTTTCTTTGCTGGCATCTTTTGTTTCTTGCTGAACAGTCGGCTGTGAGTTTACTCCTTGGTGGGCACTTAACAACTGATGGATCTCTTGATCAACCATATCCTTGTGATCTTCCTCTTGATGACCCGCTTGAGTAAAAGTCGTTGGGGGCAACTGATCCACTTGAGAAGGCTCTGTAGGCTTCAATGGATTAGCTGGATCTGGAGTCACTGGGGCAGCTGGTTGGACTGGTTGATTTGGTTGAGCCGGTTGAACAGGCTGATCTGGTTTAGCCGGTTCCTCTGGTTGGATCGGTTGATCTGGTCCTTCCGTTTGTGCTGGCTTATAGACAATCGCATAGTGAGTAAAGTGAGGAGCTGTAAAGATGACTACATCTCCAACTCTCTCAAAGGCCAAGGATTGAGGAGCTTGACCTTCTGGGAAGAAGAGAACTTGCTCCACTTCTTTATCCTTATCCACAGGGATTTTCACAAGGGATGGATGGTGGGTATCGATATCTTGACCGCTTGCATCCACGCCTTCAATATCAAATACGATTCCTTCTCGGCCCTTCAGCTCTTCTTTTTCTACCTGATTGGCTTCAACTTTTGCGACTTTTAGTCCTTTGACAACGGTTGGCTCTAAGTTGGAGAATTGAACTTCGACTCCAGTCGCAGGGTCTACAAAGACCGCTGGCTTATCTTCTTTCAGGAGCGCAATCAAGGTCTCTAGACCTGTCTTAGCTATTTCAAGCGCTTCAGGAGTGAGCTCTGAAGAAGCTAGGAGCTCTTTATTTTTCTCAACCAGTGCCTGCAAAGCTTCACCAGAAGGGTGATTTGGCTTGCTTGCTAATAGAGCAGTCGCTTCTGTTGTTAGGGCAGAGAGAGCTTCTTTCTCTTTGACTAGATTAGCTTGACCATCCAAGGCTTTCAAGAGAGCGGTCAATTGGTTCAACTGCTCATTGACTTGATCTTGTGTGCTGGTATCATGCTCTTTCAAGACTTTTTCAGAAGCAGCCATTCCAGCTAGCAAGGCTTCTTTGACTTCTGGAGTGGCAAATGTAAAGTCTACTTTGGCTTTTGCAGCTTCAGCTTCAGCCAATTTTTGCTTGAGGTATTCATCGTTGAGAGCTGGTTTTGGATTCACGAGGACATCAAAGCTTGTGCTAGCTCCTTTGTAATGGACAGTGATGGTTTGGCGACCTTCCTTAGTCGTATCAAAGCCAGTCACTTCCACACCTTCATCGGTCAAGGCGTGCGTTTCGGTCGTTTCATCTTCAAAGACGACTGTAAAGCGTCCGCCTTCTTTCTCCAATGCTTCTCCGACAATATATTCCACTTTTGGTTTGTCGGTCAATTCTAGACCAGCAACTGCTTTTTCACCTGCTTCCTCTGCACTGACCACAAAAACAGTGAGAGTCTTACCTAATTTCTGACCAAGGTAAGAAACTTCTAGGTGTTGTTCTCCCAGCTTGCTACTGTCAAATCCATGAATCTCTACACCTGAGTTGGTGAGGTTGACCAGTTGATCTGCTTGGCCATCTTTATAATGAACGCGGAGAGTCGCCCCTTTCAAGGAAAGGGCATCGCCTTCCCGGTAGACCTTCTTGGTCAATCCATCTTCAAATTGAAGTCCCGCAATTTCTTTATCATTCTTTGGAACTTCGATCGCCAAAACATTACTGATATCTTTACCAGGTTCTTGCGCACGATAGTAGAGAAGAGATGGGGTTGATTCAAAAGCGAGCGGTTTAAAGATCAGATTTCCAGCTTGATCTTCTGTCATGGTCGCAATTGGATTAGTGGCTTCTTTATCGGCATAAAGAGTCAGAGTAGTATTAGCCGGAACATCTTTGAAACCGACTTGGACAAAATGATTGCCCAGGTTTTGCGCTGCAGCATGTTTCATCGGGATGTTGACCGTTTCAGTATCTAGACTTTCATACATCTTCCAGTTGTAAATCCGGATGGCTTGCCATGGGGTGCCGTTATCGGCTGTAATGACATGGAGACGCCAGTCTTGAGCCTTGATCGGATGATCAAGTGTAATGTCAGACACATGAGCTTTATTGCCACGAACTTCCTTGGCCAATTTCCACTCACCGGCTTCGTCCTTGTAGTAAAGGTCGAAGTCACGGGTATTCATCTTGCCATCATCGACAGATTCCCCACCAGCACCGGCATGGTCCATGACCCAACGAACAATGGTCCGAGGTTGTGTCAAGCGGATATCGACAGTTCCACTTAATTGAGCAGAAGACCATTTATCTGAAAGACTGGTAATGGTCCCATTTAACATACCTTCAATGCCTTCACTACCATCCGCATCTGGGAAGCTCGAACCGATCACTTTGGCTCCGATAACCACGTTTGGCGCTAGGGCTTTTGGTAGACTGGTATCTGACACGGTCATGCCCCAATCAAAGGCTACAGTTCCCGCATCTGAACGTTGACCATTCTTTCCAACTGCCACAACCTTGAGTTCCTGAGTGGTTCCTTCAGCACTTGCTGAACGGCTAACTTTTGGTAGATAGACGGTTGTCGCAGAAGATCCTGTTAAGAGACGCCAGTTATCGCCATCTTTTTCATAGACTTCATAATAATCCGCATCTGCTACCCCTTTAAAATTGAGGACTGCTTCTGCTTCTTGCGCATTTTGTAGGCGTTTTGCCCGAACGGTGACTTCTGCTGGAGCAGCTGGTTTTTCTTGATTCGACGTAATCGACAATTGGCCAAGATTAAATTTGTAGTCTTTGACGTCCGTATCATGGTCAAAGAACATTTTCACAGCATAGATGGTCTTGCCAGCCAAACTTCCTAAATCAAAGGTTTGAGTGGACCAATCTGCACTTGGTGTTAATTCTTTCCATTCGTATTCAGAGTAGTCTTCTTTGGTGGCAACAGCTACCCAAGCAGCTGCTCCGACCCCACCTTTATGACTGACGCTCAATTTTGTCGTTTCTGTCACAGGGATCTTGGTCGAATAGAGCATGACATTTTGATTGCTATTGGCTTTCAGATCGCCTTCAAAGGCTAGAGAATTTCCTCCATTGTAGGCTTGATCAAAATCATAGCGACCTTTTAATGGTGTACTATCTTCACTATGCTCTACCCACCAACGCCAGGTTGGAAGGTAGCCAGAAACAGAACGGTAGTTCCATTCCCCTTCTTTAGAAATCTTGCCATCCACAAACCAGTGTTTTCCGTGTCCAGTATTGAAGGAAGTATTGAAATCTTCACTAGTGATTGGGGTTTTGTCCACAACCAAATTAGACATTCCATACCAAGATTGGTCTGCTGGTTTTCCTTTAGTCGGATCTCCTTGGAAACCTGTCCAGAATAGATCTTCATGGGTATGGTAACCTTCTCCAGTCTTTCCTAGCCCTGTAATGGTATCAGGTGCATAAAGACCAAGAGATAGACGCAACTTGCCATGTTCATCTAAAATGGCATTCCAGTCTACATTAGTCTTATAAGAGCCTCCTTTTTGGAGCTCGAGTCCAGCTAGAACATCATAAGGATTCCGATGAATCCATTTAGCTGTGCTGATGGAATAATCAACTTCTGATTTGCCCCAGTTAAAGTTAGCAAAGAAGGTATCCACTGGGTTTTCCCCATTTTCTGGCTGCATGAAATTGTAGTTGTATTCTCCCAGCGCATTCTCATGGTAACGGCCATATTCATAGGTCATAGCATCATACCAGGAATACTTAATCGGATAGTTCAGACTTTTCGCATATTCCTTGGTATAAAGAAGAAAATCTCTCAATTTTGGACCCAATGGTTCTACAAGATTTCCGGTCGTTTCTTGGTTGATAAAGTAACCATCAAAGCCATAGTACTTGGCAAGTTCGACTAATTTACGGGCGATCGGGAAAGTTTTAGAGCCTTCACTATCTTCTTTCAAGGTTTCTGCAAAATGTTCTTGATCCTTGATGCTGCTAGACCAGTTATAAAAGAGTGTTCCATAAATAGGAACCCCATTTCGGTGGGCTGCATCGATCACATCTGCTGATGGAACCAGTCCTTCCCAAAAGACCATGGAATCCAAATATTGCCAGTAATCAAAAGCATAGGCCTTAAACTCTTCCCCGCCGACAGACGCATGATCCTTGGCTTTGGAGTTCATGTTTGACAGCGCTTGGATCTTCGCTTCAGGGGTGGCTTGTTCATTAATTTGTTTCCCTTGAAAGCGGCTCGCAAGTGGAACGCTTGCTCTGTTCATATCGTCATCCACTCGTTTTCCTGGTTCCCACTTCAAGAGATCGTCCCAGGTATCGAACTTAACTTCTTTGGGTCTTAATTGTTTTTCTTCATTGGTTGGTAAATCGGCCACTTTTTCTGCAGCAGCTTTCGGTTTTTCAGTCTCTGAAACAGCTGGAGTATCTGTAGTTGTCGAGCTAGCTTCTGTACTTGTAGGACTAGCCTCCGGAGCGACCGCTTCTGCGACTGGTTTTTCCGTTTCTGCAGCAGGCAAGGCCGCATCTGCAGTATAGACGCCAGCTTCTCTCACTAGATGATTGACATCTTCTGTCGCTACTGAAGATGTTTCTAAGGGTTGTTCACTAGTAGAAACTGTCTCATCTGCAGAGACAGCTCCTGTTCCTAAAAATGCTAACCCAATCAATGCGGAGCAAACTCCCACACTGAATTTTCGTATACTAAATCGTTCTTTCTTTTCAAATAGATGACCTTTCATCTTGACCTCCTTGTATGGTTTTTTTCTTTTTCTTGAGCGATTTCCATTGGCTCCTTTCTCTACGAACTGTAATCGCTTTCATTTTATTGTATTAGAAATCTCCAATCAAGAATAGGATACCCTAATCTATTTAGCACTGTCAATCTATTTTGCCAATTCCTATAATATGATGAGAAAGCCCTAAAAAAAGTACAAAAAAAGAGGAGGTTTCCCTCCTCTCATCATACGCATGAATTATTTAGCAATTTTTGCGAAGTATTCAAGAGTACGAACAAGTTGTGCAGTGTAAGACATTTCGTTGTCATACCATGAAACAACTTTAACCAATTGTTTACCGTCAACGTCAATAACTTTAGTTTGAGTTGCGTCAAACAATGATCCGTAAGACATACCTACAACGTCTGAAGAAACGATTGGATCTTCAGTGTAACCGTATGATTCGTTTGAAGCTGCTTTCATAGCTGCGTTCACTTCATCAACAGTAACGTTCTTGTCAAGAACAACTACCAATTCAGTAACTGATCCAGTTGGAACAGGAACACGTTGTGCAGCTCCGTCCAATTTACCGTTCAATTCAGGGATAACCAAACCGATTGCTTTAGCAGCACCAGTTGAGTTAGGAACGATGTTAGCAGCACCAGCGCGTGCACGACGAAGGTCACCTTTACGGTGTGGACCGTCAAGGATCATTTGGTCACCAGTGTAAGCGTGGATAGTAGTCATCAATCCTTCAACAACACCGAAGTTATCTTGAAGAGCTTTAGCCATTGGAGCCAAGCAGTTTGTAGTACATGAAGCACCTGAGATAACTGTTTCAGTACCATCAAGAATATCGTGGTTAGTGTTAAATACGACTGTTTTAACATCTGATCCACCAGGAGCAGTGATAACAACTTTCTTAGCACCACCAGCATGCAAGTGTTTTTCAGCAGCTGCTTTAGTAGCAAAGAAACCAGTTGCTTCAAGAACGATTTCTACACCGTCGTTAGCCCAGTCGATTTGTTCTGGATCGCGTTCAGCAGAAACTTTAACGAATTTACCGTTAACTTCGAATCCACCTTCTTTAACTTCCACAGTACCGTCGAAACGACCTTGAGTTGTATCGTATTTCAACAAGTGTGCAAGCATAACTGGATCTGTAAGGTCGTTGATGCGTGTAACTTCAACACCTTCTACGTTTTGGATACGACGGAAAGCAAGACGTCCGATACGACCGAAACCGTTAATACCAACTTTAACTACCATTCGTGATTTCCTCCTTATGAAAATCAAAAAAATTTTTTGTGAAAAGAGTAACTTGACACAGCGCCAAACATCTTTTAACAGTCTCTATTATATACTTTATTGCATTAAAAAGCAACTATTTCCCAACGAAAAGCAAGATTTATCATAGATCACCACCTCTTTTATTAAAGTTTTTCACAAAGTCTTGATCGATAGGAAAAGCGCTATTTTACTTGTACTCACTTTTGGAACAAAGAAAAACTCTTCCCAAAGTGGGAAGAGTTTTTAAGCTTTGGTAAATTAAGCTTCACCTTTAGCTTTTTTAATGATTTCTTCTTGTACTGATTTTGGTACATCTTCGTAGTGGTCAAATACCATCATGAAGGTACCACGTCCTTGAGTTGCAGAACGAAGGACAGTAGCGTAACCGAACATTTCAGCAAGTGGCACATAAGCACGAACGATTTGGCTTGCACCGTGTGCTTCCATACCATCTACACGTCCACGACGAGCAGTTACGTGACCCATAACATCCCCAAGGTTTTCTTCAGGAACTGTGATGGTTACAAGCATCATTGGTTCAAGGATAGCTGGTTGTGCAGTCTTAGCAGCTTCTTTAAGCGCAAGAGATGCAGCGATCTTGAAGGCAGTTTCAGATGAGTCGACATCGTGGTATGAACCATCGTAAAGCTTAGCTTTCACGTCAACCATTGGGTAACCAGCAAGAACACCGTTCGCCATAGATTCTTGAAGTCCTTTTTCTACTGCAGGGATGAATTCACGTGGAACCACACCACCGACGATAGCATTTTCGAACTCGAATCCTTTACCTTCTTCGTTTGGAGTAAATTCGATCCAAACATCACCAAACTGACCTTTACCACCAGATTGACGTTTGAAGAATCCACGTGCTTGTGTAGAAGCGCGGAATGTTTCACGGTAAGATACTTGAGGAGCACCAACGTTAGCTTCAACCTTGAATTCACGTTTCATACGGTCAACAAGGACATCCAAGTGCAACTCACCCATACCAGAGATAACTGTTTCACCAGTTTCAGGGTTTGTTTCAACGCGGAATGTTGGATCTTCTTCAGCCAATTTTTGAAGGGCGATACCCATCTTGTCTTGGTCTGCTTTAGATTTAGGCTCAACCATCAATTGGATAACTGGTTCTGGAACTTCGATTGATTCAAGGATGATTTTTGCTTTTTCATCTGTCAATGAGTCACCAGTTGTAGTATCTTTCAAACCAACGGCAGCAGCGATATCCCCAGAGTAAACTGTTTCGATTTCTTTACGAGTGTTGGCATGCATTTGAAGGATACGTCCGATACGTTCACGTTTACCTTTAGAAGTGTTCAATACATATGAACCTGAGTTCAAGACACCTGAGTAAACACGGAAGAATGTCAAACGACCTACGAATGGGTCAGTCATGATCTTGAAGGCAAGAGCTGCAAATGGCTCTTCATCAGATGCTGGACGTTCTTCTTCTTCGTCTGTATCTGGGTTTACACCCTTGATTGCAGGGATATCAAGTGGGCTTGGAAGGTAGTCAAGGACCGCATCCAACATCAATTGAACCCCTTTGTTCTTGAAGGCAGAACCACAAAGTACTGGGTAGAACTCAACGTTGATTGTAGCTTTACGGATACCAGCTTTCAATTCTTCGTTAGTGATTTCTTCCCCTTCAAGGTATTTCATCATCAAGTCTTCATCAGTTTCAGCAACTGCTTCAACCAATTTTTCACGGTATTCTTGAGCTTGTTCAAGGTATTCAGCTGGAATATCTTCTTCAAGGATATCTGTACCAAGGTCGTTAGTATAGATTTCAGCTTTCATCTTGATCAAGTCAATGATTCCGCGGAAGTCATCTTCAGCACCGATTGGCAATTGAATTGGGTGAGCGTTTGCTTGAAGACGGTCATGAAGTGTGCTTACTGAGTAAAGGAAGTCAGCACCGATTTTATCCATCTTGTTAGCGAATACGATACGTGGAACTCCGTATTCAGTTGCTTGACGCCAAACTGTTTCAGTTTGAGGCTCAACACCTGATTGTGAGTCAAGAACGGTTACAGCACCGTCCAAAACGCGGAGTGAACGTTGAACTTCGATAGTGAAGTCCACGTGTCCTGGTGTGTCGATGATGTTTACACGAGTGTCTTTCCATTGAGCTGTTGTAGCGGCAGATGTGATAGTGATACCACGTTCTTGTTCTTGCTCCATCCAGTCCATTTGTGACGCACCTTCGTGAGTTTCACCGATTTTGTGAATCTTACCAGTGTAGTAAAGGATACGCTCAGTTGTAGTTGTTTTACCAGCATCGACGTGAGCCATGATACCGATATTACGAGTTTTTTCAAGTGAAAATTCGCGTGCCATGAGGTTTGTTTCTCCTATATTTTTTATTTCTATATTCTATTATAACATGATTTAATAAAAACGGATAGGCAGGACCTACCCGTTCTCAGTGTTTTCATGCTAAGTTTTGGTTCCAACTTGTAAGAAGAGTTGAATTGAACCCGGGCTAAAGTTAGTTAGCCGAGTTGAGCTCAATTGAACCTGGGCTAAAAGCTCAAGTTAACTGATTTGAAGCCGAGCGAGGCCCGGTGCAAAAAAGATAAACTGCTTTGTGTTCATCGAACACTGCATCAGTTTCCTATTTTTGCCTTGGGCCTTTGCCGCTCTTAGTATCATTTTATTACCAGCGGAAGTGTGCGAATGCACGGTTAGCTTCAGCCATACGGTGAGTATCTTCACGTTTCTTAACAGCTGCACCAGTGTTGTTCGCTGCATCCAAAATTTCTTTTGCAAGACGATCAACCATTGTGTGTTCACCACGTTGACGAGCGATTGTTACCAACCAACGAAGTCCAAGTGTTGTACGACGTTCTGGACGAACTTCAACTGGGACTTGGTAGTTAGAACCACCGACACGGCGAGCACGTACTTCAAGTACAGGCATGATATTTTCCATAGCTGTTTCGAATACTTCAAGAGCATCGTTTCCAGTAGCTTCTTTAATTTGTTCGAAGGCTCCGTAAACGATTGAAGCAGCTGTACCACGTTTACCATCAAGCATAACGCGGTTGATAAGACGAGTAACTAATTGTGAATTGTAAAGCGGATCTGGCAATACATCGCGTTTAGGCGCACGGTTTTTACGACTCATTTTTCTTTATCCCCTTTCCTTATGCTTTTGGTTTTTTAGTACCGTATTTAGAACGGCCTTGTTTACGATCGTTTACACCTGCAGTATCAAGTGCTCCACGGACGATATGGTAACGTACCCCTGGAAGGTCTTTTACACGTCCACCACGAAGAAGAACCACGCTGTGTTCTTGCAAGTTGTGTCCGATACCTGGGATATAAGCAGTTACTTCGATCAAGTTGCTCAAACGTACACGGGCAAATTTACGAAGGGCAGAGTTAGGTTTTTTAGGTGTCATTGTTCCAACACGAGTTGCAACACCACGTTTTTGTGGTGAAGAAACGTTTGTTTGAACTTTTTTATGACTGTTGTAACCAACGTTCAAAGCTGGTGATTTAGATTTTTCTACTTTTGATTTACGCGGTTTGCGAACCAATTGGTTAATTGTAGGCATCTACATTCTCCTGTGAAATTTTTTATTTTTGGTGATGGTACACTTGGTGACAGCTACCATCTGTGTGTACTTTTGCAACATTTGTCAGCACGTCCCTGTACACTCTTGAGAGACCAAAAGTAAAAAGTACCGTCTATTATTATAACATGACGGCACTTTGATTGCAAGATGTTTTTTTATTTTTTAAAGAAGTCGAAAAAGTTCATTATTGACCAGCTTCAGCAGGTACTTCTGCCCCTGCATCTGCAGCCGGAGCATACTGTTGTTGCTGTTGTGGTTGAACTGTCGCATTGGCTCCAGCTACTCCAGCATTGGCATTGGCATTAGTATTTGCGTTCGCGTTCGTGTTGGCATTAGCGTCTGTTTGAGTCTGCTGTGTTGCCGCTGTGTCGCTCTCATAGGTCAGTCCATAATAGTTAGCGATGTATTGGATACGGGCCTCAAGCGATTGCTTTTGAGTCGCATCTTTGACTTTCTTCACAGCAGCTTGGGCAGCGTTCACAGAATCTTGACTTGGAGTTGTTTCCATTTGAACGACTGCTTTTTCAGCAGCTTCTGTATTTTTCTTTTCTTCCTTCTTTTCTTTTTCTTCCTTTGTTTCCTTTTTCACTGGAAGGGAACCTGTTTTTTTAGCAGGTTGAATTTCTGTCGTTACCTGGGCAGCTGTATTCTTTTTAACGGTATACAAACCAGCTACCAAAATAAAGGATAGAGACAGAACTGTCACCAAGCGAATCCACAAAGGACTATTATCAAATCGATCTAAAATTCTTTTCACTTTTTGATCCTCCTTTGTTGCTCTTAATCAAAGATATTCCCAACTTCGACACTCAATTTATTTTCTTTTACATCGATGTTGGTCACGCGCAATAAGGATTTGTGTTCAAAGAATTCACGGTCGGTTGCAGCATTATCCGCAAAGACAGCTACCCCCGCTAATTCAGAATCGAATTCAGCCAAGAGACTGACCATCCCGTTAATCGTTCCGCCACCTTTAAGGAAGTCATCGACAATCAAGACCCGGCTTCCTGCTTTTAGGCTCCGTTTTGAAAGGAACATTTTCTCAATGCGATCCCCACTTGAGCCTGAAACATAGTTGACACTAACGGTTGATCCTTCAGTGATTTTCAAATCACGACGGACAATGACGAATGGAACATTCAAGACATTCGCTACTGCATTAGCTAGAGGAACTCCCTTGGTCGCTACGGTCATGACAGCATCAATCTTCCTGTCCCGGAAGGCTTTGGCAATGATGCGTCCGATCCGATTCAAAATCTTAGGATTGCTCAAAAGATCAGACAAGTAAATGTAGCCACCAGGAAGGATACGATCACTTTCAGACAGTTGCTTGCAAAGATCCTCAACGATTTCTTTGGATTCTTGATCTGAGATAGACGGCGTAAAGATCACGCCTCCTCCAGCTCCTGTGATGGTCTCAATATTTCCAATTTCCATCTCTTCAAAAGCCCGCTTAATAATCACGATATCTTCTGAGATGGAAGACTTGGCAGACTCATACTTTTCCGCAAACGTATTGAGGCTAGTCAATTCATAGGGATGGTTGATCAAGTAATTAGAAATTACGACCATCCGTTCACTTCTTCTTAATTTCATTTTCTCACCATGTAGTTTTTTCTATCATTATACCATAAGAAGCGAAAAAAACGAACATTCTGATTTACAGAAGGCCGTTTTTTCCTGATTATTTTATTTTTGGCAGAATCATTCCCGTATTTATCTCTGTTTTTACTAGTCGAGATTCGGTTTATAGAAGGATCTGTTTTCCATAGCAAAGATTTTATTGGTCATTTCGCCAGGACCAATTAAGCCAAGTGCTGTTGTCATCATCATCATTTCCGCATCCAAATTATCGATCATATGAATAATCTCTGCTTCCATGATCTTTGGACGAACAGGACTACCGTATTCGAGCAAGCCATGGTGACTCAAGATCACATGGCGAAGGACGATGACTTCTTCTTTTTGGTCATCAATCTTCAAGTCTTGCAAGACCTTGGTGATTTCTTCATCGATGAGTGCAATGTGGCCGATGAGGTTGCCCCGAACAGTGTATTCTGTATTTTCAGGACCTGTCAACTCGATCACTTTGGCCAAATCGTGTAACATAATCCCTGCAAAGAGCAAGCTCTTATTCAACTGAGGATAGATATCACCGATACTATCTGCCAAGCGGACCATGGTCGCCGTATGATAAGCGAGACCGGCTTCAAAGGCATGGTGGTTGGTCTTAGCAGCTGGATAACTATAAAACTCTTTCTCATATTTCCCATAGAGGGCTCGGACAATCCGTTGCCAGACTGGATTTTCAATTTTGAAAATCATGTTTGACAGGTATTCATGCAATTCCTTAGGATCTACTGGTGGTTTTTCCTTGAAGTCTGCTGGATTGTTAGGCTCTCCTGCTTGTGGCAAGCGCATGTTTAATTGGTTGACTTGCGGAGTATTATTGTATACTTCCCGACGACCAGCCATATGGACCACACGCCCAGCTGTAAAGCTCTCTACATTGTGAGGTTGAGCGTCCCATAGTTTACCTTCGATTGTACCGGTCTCATCCTGGAAGACAAAGGCTAAGTAGTTCTTCCCAGCCCGCGTTTGACGCACTTCTGCTGACTTGATCAAATAGAATCCTTCGAACAATTCATCTTTTTTCATTTGGCTAATTTTGACCATCATCTTCTCCATCTTCTATATATACATCTAGTCCCAGCAGGTCCTCATCGCTTTCGATTTGGCGGAGTGTCCGCTCGATGGCACTGGTCCGTCTGGTTAGCAAATCATCAATATTATTGGAAGCATTCTTTAAATGGCGCTGAGTTTTGGCCAGAATCCCTCCAAACTTATGGAATTCTGATTTGACCGATCCCAACACCTTGCTAATGTCATCTGCACTCTTTTGGATGTTGAGCGTTTTAAAGCCAACAGACAAGGAATTCAAGAGGGCTGATAGCGTACTTGGACCAGCCACTAAAATTTGTTCGTCCCGACGCAAGCGATCGAAGAATTCTGGATTGCGAACCACTTCGGAATAGAGGCCTTCAGTTGGCAAAAAGAGAATTCCGAAATTCGTTGTCGCTGGTGGAAAGAGGTATTTTTGTTGGATATCCTTAGCAAAACGCTTGATACTAGCAAGAAGGGCCTTGCGGTAACGATCGATCTCCTCTTTCTCTCCTGATTCATAAGCTTCTTCCAGACGATAGTAGTCTTCCAGTGGGAATTTAGAGTCAATCGGCAGATAGACTGGCTCCTCTCCTTGTCCTGGAAGCTTAATGGCATACTCCACGCGCTCACTGGATTGGGGAACGGTGACAAACTCCCGCTCATACTGGGCTGGGGTCAAGATATCTTCAATAATTTGGCCCAGTTGCAATTCGCCCATAATCCCACGCGTCTTGGTATTGGAGAGAACTTTATTGAGGGTTCCAACATCTCGCGCCACCGTCTGCATTTCTCCCAGCCCTTTGTTGACCGATTCCAATTGTTTTGAAACCGTCTCAAAGGAGGTCTGCAAACGGTGCTGCAAGGTTTTCTCCAATTTTTCTTCTACCGTTTGGCGCATCTGTTCTAGCCGCACTTCATTGGACTCTTGGATCTGGCGCATACGCTCATCTGTTTTGTCCCGATTTTTAGTAAAGTGCTCATTCATCTCAGCGCGCAGAGCCGTCGTCTGCTGGTGGATCTCCACTCGCATCTCGGTTAAGCGATCTGTCAGGGCGATCTCTAACTGCTGATTGGCAATCTGGTTTGCTTGTCTTTCTTTTTCAAAACGATAGTCCAACTGGTCTGTCAAATGATCCTCATGGTCTTCCAGCATCTCTCGTAAAGCCGGTCTTGTATCATCTGACCGTTGCAAGAAATAGATGAGGAGGCCCAGATTGAGCAGGCCAATCAGAAGCAGAATGATATTCATATTAACCTCTGTCTTTACTATAAACAATGACAAGATAGCCACGGTTAAGACTCACTTGAATCGGTTGATCCAAAAATTCGTTGGAGCCATACATGGCCTTCAAAAAATAATTCTCCTGATGGAGCGGATACTTGGCCCCTGTGATCTCTAAGTGGCCTTGTCCGACAGGCATAAAACCAACATAGGACATGGCAGGATCTGGCTGAATCTCATGGCAACCAGCTGGTCTGTAGATCAAGCGATTTTGACCATCGACTAATTGGATTTGCTCCATGTAGGGAGCTAGGTCTGGATCGGTCGGCAAAAAGATATTGGACAAAAAGTGATCCAAGCGACCGCCAAAGGCACCATAAACGGTGACAGCAGCATCTGGATAGGCCTCAAAGACCGCTTTCAAGGCCAATTCCAAATCCGTATCGTTCTTTTCAGGGATGGATTGAACAACCTGCTTGGCTTGGGTTTGGATCTTATTCAAATCAGTCTCAGAGACAGAATCGAAATCCCCCACAGCTATATCTAAAGGCAGACCTTGTTCCAGTAACTTCAAACAGCCACCATCAACGCCTACATAAACATCATGATCTCTTGGCAAGAGCGTGCTGTCACCTCCTGCCAGTATTGCGATGTTACCCATTTACAGCATCTCGGAGCGTTTGAACGCGCTCATTGACATCTCCATTAAAGACATAAGAGCCTGCTACAAAGACATTGGCCCCGGCTTCTTTGGCTTGGGAAATACTTTGGTCATCAATTCCACCATCCACTTCGATATCAAAGTCTAAGCCTTTTTCTTCACGAAGAGCGGCTAATTCGCGCACCTTGTCCATGGTTTCAGGCAAGAAGGCTTGGCCACCGAATCCTGGATTAACGGTCATAACCAAGACTTGATCCACCAAGTTCAAGACATGTTTGATACTGTCTACTGGAGTCCCTGGATTGATCACAACACTCGCCTTCACACCCGCTTGACGAATTTTTTGAAGAGCTCCGTGAATATGGGGAGTAGCTTCCACATGGATGCTGATGATGTCAGCACCTGCACGGGCAAATTCTTCGATATGGTGTTCAGGATTGGTGACCATCAAGTGGCAATCAAAGACCAACTTGCTATGTGGACGCATGCTCTCTACGACACCAGCTCCAAAGCTGATATTGGGCACAAAATGGCCATCCATGACATCGATATGGGCATAGTCAGCTCCTGCTGCTTCTAAGTGTTTCAATTCACTTTCAAAATTGGCATAATCGGCACTCAAAATTGAGGGTGCAATTTTCATTGTTTTCATCGTTGTAGTGTCTCCTATTTTGGCATTTTTTTCGAAACTTTTTTATAGGTTTCGCGACGGTTTTCAATCTCACTTAGAAATTGCAAGTAATCCTCATAACGGAAAGGTGCAATTTCCTCTCTTTCAACGGCTGATTTCACCGCACAAGCGGGCTCATGCGTGTGGGTACAGGTACGAAATTTACAAGAGTGGCTCACATCGGCGATCTCTGGGAAGGCTTGATTTAAGTCTTCACTGGTCGTCACTTCATAATCAAGGGATGAAAAACCAGGCGTATCTGCGATCTTTCCTCCATTTAAATGGTAAAAGCTGACAGCTCGGGTCGTGTGTCGACCGCGCCCCAGACTATCTGAAATCTCACCCGTTTCAAGCTCCAGA
This sequence comes from Streptococcus caecimuris, assembly GCF_943193075.1. Classification (NCBI taxonomy): domain Bacteria; kingdom Bacillati; phylum Bacillota; class Bacilli; order Lactobacillales; family Streptococcaceae; genus Streptococcus; species Streptococcus caecimuris. Next base: position 74,326 of record NZ_CALPCT010000004.1, read on the forward strand.
TCCGGAGCGATTTTATTGAGCAAGGTCGATTTTCCCACACCGGTCTGCCCCATAAAGACCGTGGTTTGATTGGTCAAAAGGGGCAAGAGTTCCTCAATCGACAAGACAAAATCATAGCCAATAGCCTGATAGATTCCTTGGTAGTAGTGGATGTCTTCCATATCTTCTAACAAGTCCAGTTTTGAAATATAGACAATGGGATGAATCCCCTTATGCTCCAAAAGAACCAGAAAACGGTCTAAAAGATTGGCGTTGAAATCTGGCTCCTTAGCTGACATAATCACTACTGCCTGATCAATATTGACAATAGGAGGGCGCACGAGGCTATTTTTTCGAGGCGCAATGCTCAAAATGTAGCCTTCTGAATTCTCTTCAGCAGAAAACTCCACCTGATCCCCCACATAAGGAGTCTGTCCTTTTTTTCTAAAATTTCCACGAGCCCGTGTCTGGTAAATGTGACCGTCTGACTCCACGTAGTAGAAGCCAGCCAAGGCCTTGACGATTGTTCCTTGCAAATCGCACTCCTTTGAAATTAATACTATCTATTATACCAAAAAATGAGAAATAAGGCTGGATTGCTCAATAAGAAAAATCTGGAACTAGTTTCAGTAAAATTTTTAGGGATAATAAAGATAGGGGTATTGTAACCGCTTCCCAATTTAGGTATAATAAATGTGAAAAACATTCATAAATAAGTTGCTTGTGGGAAGCTCGAAACAAGAACGCAGAAAGGAAGTGACATCAAGAAGCGCCTTGTTTCAACGATTACTTGCTGTACAAAGAAAGCTGTTTCTTTGTTCTACGTTTTTAGATGGAGGTTCTTTATGAGTCTTTCTTTTCTTTCTAAAGAGAATCCCTTGATTGCCAATATCAAAAAGGGAAAATTTCTGACACCCTGGTTTTTGGCTCCGTTTATTCTGTATTACATCACAGAGTACATGTCCCCTGTTAGCACGGCATCGACCAGTTTCTTTCTCAATAAGCAGCACTGGATCCCAGACTGGTGGAACATCCTTGACCTCTGGTCCTTCCTCTATACCATCATCGCCTTCTTCCTTTGGGTTCGCTTGATTGAAAAGCGGCCTATTCGAACCATGGGATTTTCCAAAGGAAATGGGCTTTCTGAATTCGCCAAAGGTTGCCTTGTGGGAGGCATCATGATCACCACAGTCTTGATCGTCTTTTTAGTTACTGGAAATGCCACATTCCATCGCATTCAATTTAGTATGCCATTTCTTGTATCTTGGATTTTGGTCTTGATCGGCTATATTTTCCAAACTGCGGCAGAAGAAATTTATATCCGTGGTTGGTTGATTCCAACTATCTCCTACCATACCAATGCCCTTCTAGCTATCCTGATCTCAGCTACTATGTTCTCCTACTTCCATATGAATAACAACGGAGCTTCTTGGTTCTCTACTGTTCATCTCTTCTTCTTTGGAGTCTTTACAGCAGTCTATGCCCTGAAACGCGGGAATATTTGGGGACCTTGTGGCTTCCACTTTGCCTGGAATTTCCTGATGGGAAATGTCTATGGTTTTCACGTCAGTGGCTTTGACAGCGAATCATCCTTGATGTACTTCACAACTTCAAATCACACTTTGATCACTGGTGGTGAATTTGGTCCTGAAGGGGGCATCCCGGGATTAGTGGTCTGCATCTTAGCTCTTTTATGGGCCATCTTTATCCTCAAAGATACCTCCAAGGAGCAAGAGAGCCTATATCCTGCAGCATTGAAATGATCTATGGATAAAAGGAACAGGAGCCATCTCTACCGCTCCCTGTTCCTTTTTTTCCTTGGCATTTTTCCTAAAAAGTGTATAATAGAACTATGCGGAGGTGGTGGAACGGCAGACACGCATGCTTCAGGCGCATGTGCCCCTTCGGGCGTGAGGGTTCAAATCCCTTTCTCCGCATCTTGGAAAGGTGGCCCAGCTCGGTACGGCACCGGACTCGAAATCCGGCAAGTGGATTTTCTTCACGCGCGGGTTCAAATCCCGTCCTTTCCTTACGATACAAATAAGCCATAGGTTATAACCTATGGCTTATTACTTATAAAATTTCTTTGAGACTTTCCTTAGGTGAGTACGGACGTTAGCGAACTTCTCCGAAGTTCCATAACTAATTTTTGAGCCTTAAGTCTCAAAAATTCCGAGAGCCTAAACTACCTTTTATTTAGGCTCTTTTCTCACAGCGTAAAGTCTCGATTTGTAACCAATATCATTCGAAAACACATAAAAAACATAGTGCTTCATAGTGTATTCAGAATTAAGAAAGAAGATTACGAACCTATGGCTTTTCTGTTATTTTATTCCTGCTTCTAGAAGGCCATCTGCTAGGCGAGCGAAGTCTTCTAAGCTAAGAGCTTCTCCTCGTACAGAAGGTTGCAGGCCTGCAGCTTGGATTCCTGCTTCCAGCTTGGCTTTGATTTCTTCGGTCTTGCCAAAGCGACTGGTCAAGTTGTTCCAAAGTGTTTTGCGGCGGTGGACAAAGCTAGCCTTGCTGACAGAGAAGAAGAAATCTTCGTCCTTGACGGGTACTGCTGGTTCTTCGCGACGGACCATCTTGAGGATGGCAGAGTCGACGTTTGGTGCTGGCACAAAGACGGTGCGGGGCACGATAAAGGCTACCTTAGCAGTCATATAGTATTGGACTGCAATGGATAAAGAACCATAAGCCTTGGTGTTGGGCTCAGCCGAGATGCGGTCTGCCACCTCTTTTTGCATCATGACCACAAATTCTTGGAAAGGAATCTTGGATTCGATCAAATGCATGAGGATTGGAGTTGTGATGTAATACGGAAGGTTAGCCACTACCTTGATCGGAAGGTCCGGATTTTTAAACTCTGCGATGTACTGGTTGAGGTCTACCTTGAGGATGTCTTGGTTGACAACCGTGACATTGTCAAAATCACGCAAGGTATCCGCCAAAATGGGAACCAAGCGGTCATCGATCTCAAAAGCCATGACTTCTGCCGCATTTTCCGCCAAGAACTCAGTGAGGGCTCCAATTCCAGGACCGATTTCGATGACATTGACCTGCTTATCAATCTCTGCCGTATCCACAATTTTTTGAAGGATGTTGGTATCGGTCAAGAAGTTCTGACCGAAGGATTTTTTAAAGGTAAAGCCGTGACGCTCCAGCACTGCCTTGGTCACGCTATAATCTGCAATTCTCATTTTTTCTCTTTTCTAATCAGTTTAGGGATAAAGGATCCCCTCTACTTCCGTCTTAATAACTGGCCATCGCCTCTTCGACTTGTGCTAAACAAATTCCAAACAATTCCAAGCGTTTGATCAATTGCTTGCCATTGCAGTAGCCGATGCGCAAGGCTTCTCCTAGATATTCCCGCCGTTTGCGACTATCGCTTCCCATCAAGAGTCCAAGCCGCATCAAGTCAGTCTTTGTGATATCAAAGAAATTTTCATCTTCGTAAGACCCGACCAGTCCAGCTAGGGCTTTTTCTAAGTCTTCAAAACTGGCATGCTCCACTCCAAGAGAACGCCCCTTGGTCTTGGATTTGGGTACTGCTTCGCCACGATTTAAAAAGGCATGCTTGGCCTGGGGCACCTCTTGCATAATGATCTTGCGAATCCGCTCGCCATTATAGTCTGGATCGGTAAAGACAATGACCCCACGCAACTCTTGCAAGGTAGCAATTCGTTCCAAATCATCTTGATCGATCGCAGAGCCTCGGGTTTCATAGGTATCCACCTCATAAAAACGACGGAGATTGGCTGTGTCGTCCTTGCCCTCCACGACAATTACTTCTGGTATTTTTCTTTTCTCAGTCAAGGCCAAATACCTTTCTTGCATTGTCGTAGGTTGCCTGAGCCACTTCTTCTGTTGTTAAGCCACGTAGTCCTGCAATAAAATCTACCACATAACGAGTGTAGGCTGTTTTATTTTCCCGACCACGTTTGGGAACTGGTGCTAGGTAAGGGGCATCTGTTTCAACCAAGATCTTGTCTAGTGGAAGGCCAGCTGCCGCTTCTTGGACATCTGTTGCTTTCTTAAAGGTTACCACTCCAGAAAAAGAAATCATCATCCCCAGATCCATGAAGCGTTTCGCTTCTTTTAAACTTCCTGAGAAAGAATGCATGATCCCACCGCGAGGACCGACTCCTTCACTCTTGATGATGGCATAAGTATCTTCTAAAGCATCGCGTGTATGCACCACAAAGGGGAGGTCCAAGTCCTTAGACAATTGAATCTGACGACGAAAAACCTTTTCTTGGACGTCTTTTGGCGCTGTCATCCAGTGGTAATCCAGACCGATTTCTCCGAGTGCGACGACTTTGGGATGTTTTAGCTGTTCAAGTAAATAGGCCTCCACTTCAGGAGTATAATCTCCCGCCTCAGTGGGGTGCCAACCAAGCGTGAGATAGAGTTCTGGGTGCTGGTCTGCCAACTCCATGGCACGCTCAATCGTCGGTTTGTCAAAACCAACGATATTGTGGGCTACAACACCCATTTCCTTGGCCAAGTCCAGTTCTTCTTGTTCTTTTCCTGCGAATTCTTCCACATTGAGATGGGTGTGGGTATCAAAAATTTGCATGATCTTCCTTTTCTTCCGAGTTTTTCTTCCTTCTATTATAGCAGAAAGCGCCTCTAAATTCACTTTCGGACAAAACAAAAACCAGTAGTCTCGAGTTTCTACTGGTTTTTAGGTTTTTATCTGAATTAGGCAGCCAAAACTTTGCGTCCTTTACGACGACGAGCTGCCAATACGCGACGACCGTTTTTAGTTGACATACGGTTACGGAATCCGTGTTTGCGCGCACGACGAAGTTTACTTGGTTGATAAGTACGTTTCACGATGAATACCTCCTCATAGATTTTGTATTCGTTTAGCCGGCTAGTTGTGATCAGTTACTAAACATACTTTACTATTCTATCGGATTCAACTCTATTTGTCAATAGCTATGGCAAAATTGTTGCAAATACAGGTCGGAGAACACCTTTCTACACCTGACGGGTTGCCAAGTAATAGGGTTCCAGAGCCACCAGCGCCTTTTGCAACTGATCCAAGATATCCTCTAGAGAAGCCTCCTCGACCAGAGAAACATCGTATTTGACGTGGACCTTGCGAACCACCCCATCTGCTACTGCTTGCAACAGATCATGTCGATTCTTTTCTGTTCCTTCTACCCTTTGACTCTCTCCATTTTTCTGGGCGAAATAATAAATTGGCTGAGAGATGGGAAGGGTGAGAACCATGTGTTGTTTTTGAAGGCTCTGCTCATCTTTTTTTCGCTCGATAAAACTCACCTCTAAGGAAACTCCAAAATCAACTGCATCTCCATAGAGCCTCAAGGCAAACATAGGTTCTGCCATCGTCCCTTCTCCTCTTAGATAGGCCCAAAAATGAGGCCGTAAGACCTGGGCCTGGTTCATCCATTGACTGGTCCGATCCTGCTCCAAGTAAGGGTGACGCTGCTGAAAGGCCGAGACTAAATCGGTGAATTCCTTACGAGCTGCTTGAGCTAGGGCACGATACCGCTCCATCTCTGAGGCTAGCACCCCAGCCTTTGCTGGGGCCTGGTAGTGGATTCCTTGAAGCTTTATAAACTCTCTAATCGCTACAAATGCCATTTGCTTCCTTTCTAAAGCTAAAAAAGGAGAGATCGGCTCAATCCCGTCTCTCCCTTATGGGAAATAATAGCTAGATTAACCTTCGATGTCTACTACCACGTAACGGTTTGGTTCTTCCCCTTCAGAGTAGCTAGTGACTCCTTCCATCTTAGAGACGATCCGGTGAATGATTTTGCGTTCACTGTTTGACATCGGATCTGTCTGTTGGGCTTGCCCATCTTCGAGGGCACGTGTTGCCAACTTCTGAGCATAGCTTTGAAGAACTTCTGCCCGGTGTTCTACATAGTCATTAACATTAATGGTAATGTAAAAATTCTTTGAGTAGCGGTTATAGAGGTAATTTTGCGCCAAAAGTTGAAGAGCCTTCAAGACTTTTCCGTGGTAACCAATGACACGTCCTGGCTCATTGGTATCAATTTGCATATTGACCGTACGGCGGTTGTGACTGCTTGAGATAGTCGCATCCACATCCATTTCATCGACCACTGTTTGAACATAGGCTGTCACATCAGCTACGACTTCTTCGATGTTGTAGTTTTCCTCTACCTCGATACCAAGGTTTGAGAAATCAGACTCGCTTGATTCTTTTGCCGCTGGTTCTTTGACTTTTTCAAGGATATGTTCATGCCCTTTTTCTTCAAGAACGGTATCTGCTTCTTTGTCATGTTTCAGGATTTCGGTCTTGATTTCTTCAGAGACAACTTCTCCTTCTTCTTCGACCTTTTTGATCGCTGCTACGACGCGTCCGAGATCGACCGTTGCTTCGCTTACCGTCTTCACCGGTTCGTTTTGCGCATTGATCTCATCTGGGACACCTTTGACAGCTTTTTGATTGGCTTTCACAACAGTTGTTTCTGCAATGGGCTCAATCTCTACTTGGGCTGGTTTTTTCCCAAACAAGCCAAGAAAACCTTTCTTTTCACGCGCTACAACCGTAATATGTGCCTTCATACGAGGAATATCTAAATCGTTCAGACCTTTTTGAATCGCTTCTTCAACAGTTGCTCCAGTATATAGGACCATATGTCCACCTCTTTCTTATTTTTTCTTTTTCTGTGCTTTGTTTAGGGCACGGCGTTTTTGTTTTTCCATGTCGCGTGAAGCTTGCTCTTTTGCTTCACGCTCTGCGATAATCTTGAAGGGGTTGTTCAAGAGATAGGTTTGCCCGACTTGGTAAGCATTGGAAGTCACCCAGTATAGTGCGACCCCGCTGGCTGAGAACAAGGCAAAGAAGAAGATCATCACAGGCATCACATACATCATGGTTGTCGCACTACCATTACGCTCTGGCATGGCTTTATTGGTCAACCAACTGCTGAAAAATGTGAAGAGTGCGGCAAGAACCGGCAAGATATAAGTCGGGTCGATCGCACCAAGGTCCAACCAGAGGAAGTGACCGACTTTAAGGAATTCCACACGGCTCAGCGCTTGGAACAAGGCCATCAAGACCGGCATCTGGATTAAGAGAGGAAGGAAGGCTGAAGACGTTTTGACTCCTTTTTCCTTGTATAGGGCGCGCATCTCTTCGGAAAGCTTGGTCCGGCTATCAAGATCCTTTCCAGGATACTTAGCTTGCAATTCCTTGAGGAGGGGTTGAATTTCCTGCATTTTGCGGGTTGAATTCATTTGATATTGGAAGAGAGGCAAGAGGACCGTCCGGATGACAATGGTAAAGACGATAATCCCTACACCGATACTTCCGCCAAAGGACAAGAAGCGGATGGCTTCTGCAAAGAAGTAGACGAAGCGTTCCCAACCACCTGTCGACTGAGCTGTCACTTGAGAGGTTCCACAAGCTGTCAAGACCAATAAGGCCGCTCCTAATAATCCAGTTAACTTCAGTTTCTTTTTCACATTATTCCCTTTCTTGGTAGACATGCGCTAATTTTAAAACATGTACAAGATTTTTCTCTACTTGATGAAAGTCGAGCTCCTCCACTCCTTTACGAGCAATGACAACAAAATCATCGGTCGCAAGGAAGGCTTGGTGTTTGATCAAAACATGGCGAATCAAACGTTTGATGCGATTTCTGGTCACAGCATTTCCCAGTTTCTTACTAACAGACAGGCCGACTCGAAAATGCGGTTGGTCTTTGCGCAAGCGGTAAACAACGAATTTCCGATTGGCAACATTTTGACCACTTTTAAAAATAGCATTAAAATCTTTGTCACGTTTGACGCGGTAGCTTTTTTTCAAACCTCAACTCCCTCTTTTAAATTTATTCTATTATACCATATTTTCAAAAAAAACCAATCTCACTCAGGAAATCGGTTGTTACTTAAATACAGATAAAAGTAAAGGCAAGGTGTAGTAGAGATTGAGCAAGATATGAGCCAAAATAGGAGAAAGGAGCGTCTTGCTCCGATAATACAGGATCCCAAAAATCACACTCGGCAGGAGATAGATGATAGAAGCTCCCAGCGAAAAAGGATTGTGGAGAAAATGCAGGCCACTGTAGATGAGGGCTGGAAGCCAAATCTCTGCATAGAGTTTCCAGCCTTTGAAGTAGGCATTCACCAAGGCTCCACGAAAGATCAGCTCTTCTGTCACCGGCCGGATGACGACCATTGCGATCACTAAGATAAGCACCCCTGTGGGACCAATTTCCCGTGGAAAGAGACTCAAAACAGCTGCCCGTCCTTGAACAAAACCACTGATGAAGTAGTCCAACCAGTAGACCAAACAGGCCGCAAAAACGGCTTCTATCAGAGCTTGAAGAGGGTTCTTCCCCAGCTTAAACTGCGCTTTTTTAGAAAAACGATAGACCAAAAATCCTGTAAAGACTGCATAGAGGCCTTCTAGGGCAAATAAGGTCCAATAATAGCTATTGGCGCTTGCTACACTATTGGAGACGTACTGGGCCAAAGGGCGAAATTGAGGCCGAACATAAAAATAAAACAAGAGCAGAAAGAGGGGATAAAGCAGTGAGAGCTTTCCTTTGATGAATTTCATAGATACCTTTCCTATAAAGTATGACAAATCGTATAGTGCATCTTACCATAATCGTGACAAGGTTTCAATGAAAAAGGATGCCTTCCTACTCTCTGAGATAGGCCACATAACCACCTAGGACAGCGACTAAAATCAAGAGACAAAGAAGAGTTTCCAGCCATACGAGAGCTGTCAAGAAAGGTAGTTGCAACAAGCCTTGGGCCATTTTCAAAGAGGTCGCTGTGATAACTGTTGGAAAGGTCAGGGCTGAAAAAGCAGGTTGAAAACCTTCTGTGATCATTCTCGGTAGGCGCGTCAAAACAAAGAAATAAAAACCTTGCGAGGCCACTACCATGATCAGTAAGAACCAGACAGGAAGGCTTGCTCCACCCACACGAACCAGGGCTGCTAAAAGAAGGGAAAATGGAGCACAATAGATGCCTTCTTGCCCCAACAGATGACTGGGTAAGGGGGACTGCTTCAAATCATGATAGATAAGGGGATAAAGAAGAAAGGTCAAACCAAAACCAATCACTAAAGTGAGATAAGCAATCTCCCTTATTCCCACAATGGGATAGGTCAAAGCTGCTACTGCAATGCCCACATAGAGAACGGTCCAACTGGGAGTGGCATTGGCTCTTGGTCGCGCTAGGACATGGGTCTTGGTAAAATAGAGAATTAAGCCCAGATCCAAGAGAAAGGCAGACCACCAGACCAACTGTGATAGACCCCCAAAGGCGGGAAAGAGGCGCAAAAGATAGGTGGATAAAATCATCCCTGCCATGGGAAAGGTCGCCATCCCAGATAAAAGGGCTGGTTGTTGGAATTCTATCTTGGTTTCTTGCCAGTGAATCGCATGATAAACTACAAAGAAAAACCAGAAGAACAAACCTGTCAGACTAAAGGCGTGAGCAAGGAAGGGTAGCGAGTCTGCAAGAAGGTTTCCAGCGCCAACCAGTCCTAACAGACAGCCTGAAAATACTAAGGGGATCTTTTTCATCGGGAGCTCCAATCATGTTGTCGCTTTCAGTATACCATAAAAGAGAAGGAAGCAGGATAAAAAAGAGTGTGGGACAGAAATCGGTAATTCGTTAGAATTCGATTTCGTCGTCCCACCTCCGCACTGTTGAGTAGGGCATCTTTGGAACTTGAAAAGCGAACAACTACTTAGGAAACTTGCTTAGCAAGTCCTATCTACCACCTCAAAGCAGTGCTTTGAGCACTCAACCACTGCATCTTGCTCGACAATCCAAAAACAATTGGAGAGGCTAGGACTTTTGTCCCAGCCTCTTCAAATTGTAGATATCTCTTTAATTTTTTAAGTATCATTTAGGTTGCATTATGTAAGAAACAGATGGATTACATTCTAAAAGAAGTTGGAGAATACCAACTTCTTTTTATCCATTCTATTAAAGACTAGGCCTGTACGACCATCATATAAAGAAATAAGGATACGAGAAAGACGATACTAACAACAAGGGTCGCTAACTTGAGTCCACGATGGGAGCGCCAGTAACTTGGTTTTCCTAGGTTACTGGTCGCATCTGTTGAGAGCGATTGTTGTTGGCGAGGCTGCAGGGTGATCAGAACCACAAGAGCGAGGGATAAGATCGAGATCCCGATTGCAAATACCATTTCCATCTTAGGATCCTCCTAACACTCTGAAGAGGGTAAAAATAACTCCCAGCAGAATCACCAAACCAATGATCACATTAAAAGTGACATTGATCTTTTCAGAACGTGTCGTCTTTTCTTTTTCGGCAGGACGGCGTTTGAGAGATTCCATCCGTCCTTCTACTTCTTTGTAAAATAAATCTTTCTTACGATCACTCACTGTGTCCACCTATCCCTTCTTGCAAGCGAGCTTTGAAAACAGCTGGCTCAACGCTACTTGATTGGGCAATTTGTTGCGCGACAGCTTCTCTGTAGTTATCCACAGATTGGTAGATTTCCTGGATACGGGCCACCATATCTGCTTCTTTTCCTTGATCAAAGATATTGGCTTGTGCGAGGAAGTGGCGGTCATGCAGGGTATGGCTAAAGGCAAGGATGACTTGCTGGTGTTCGAAGGCCTTGCGAACAATACCTTGCACCTCTGCATAGTGGTTGATATCCAGATAAATACTAGAGACCTTAAGCAACTCTTTGATCCGCTCTTGACTGATATTTTGGTACAAGACTACATTTGGATAGCGAACCATAGACAAGAGGCTCGCAGACATCTCCGTCAAAGCTGCTACACGGAAGGTCACATTCGGCAAGTTCTCTACTAGGTAGGTCAAGGCTTCGATCTGATCCGAATTAGTCAAGACAAAGGCGTCTTTACGGATATCGTCTTTCACCTTGAAATCATACAGATATCCAAGGGGACCGAAGTAGCTATGCTGATCTTGCGAGGTCAACTGCAAAGCGCGATGATAGGTCGCGTTTTGCGGAATCAAGATCTTCTTGGTCCGGATTTCTGGGCTCTTTAGAATCAACTGCATGTTGCCCGGAAGGCTGTCGTGAAGAGGCTCCTGCCACACCAAGACGTCGCGTCCTTTGATGCCTTTATTGCCCAGCTGGAGACTAATGCTAAAGGAGGTAGCCAGCGTATTGTAGATCAAACCATCTAGATCAAAACCACGATACTCTAGATAAAAGACAAAGTAATCTAAGCGATTCTTGAAAATCCGCATGGGTTGATGGTCCAAGGTCAAGATCAAATCCCCTGTTTGGTGATTCTCTGTCAAGCGCTCGGTATCCCCTTCAAAATAAGTAGTCACCAAATGCTGACCTTGATCACCACAAGTCGTTACAGCAATCTTACGACCGTATTGGTCATAGTGCTCAATCATGACCACTTGCCCCTTATCATCTAACCACTCTAAGCGCTCGACGATGCGTTTATAGGAAGCAGCATGGTACACAATCCGAGCCTTTTCTTGACCATAGTAGGTCACTTTCCCCGAACTGTTATCCCCAGAAACTTCCCAGAAATCAGGCACTGGAACTTCATTAAAGTAGCGTCCGCGCTTCTCTCCTTTTGCTTGTCCTAAGAAATAGATAAAGGGAGACTCGACACCGTCTGGTAAGAAACCGTTTGGCTCCAAAACAACGGTCGGGTGGTCAAAACCAGACTCTTTCATGGAGTGGAGCAGGTCTTGGCTTTCACGAGAATAACTATCAAATACGTTCAGCATGTGTCACCTCTTCTATCAATTGTGCCCAAGCTTCTTCTACTCGGCTGGTCAAAAAGTCTTCTGCACGCGCATAAGATGCTTGACGCATGCTGGCTAGATCATCTTTTTTGTATAGCTGGATCATTTTTTCCGCAAAGGCAGAAGCAATCTGGTCGACCACTTGATCTGCTGAAGGCGGAATGAGATAGCCATTTTTACCTTCTGTGACAAAGGTTTGGTTGCCATAAGGAACATCAAAACCGATGATCGGAAGTCCAGAACCAATCGCCTCCATCAAGGTCAACCCAAAGCCTTCGCTGGTCGACGCGGACAGGTAAACTTCATAGTTCTTATAAATTTCTTCCAGATTGGCATGTCCTTTGAGATGGATATAGTCTGCCGCTCCCAATTCATCAATCAGAGAACGCAGCTTGCCTTCTTCTCCACCTTTTCCATAGATGTCAAAAGACAGTTCTGGCAATTCTTTTTTGGCGCGAACCACTGCTCGCACCAACCAGTCAATATGCTTTTCTGTCGCCAAACGTGAGGCAGTAATCATAGAAAATGGGGTGCGATTTTCGTTTTGTGGCAAGCTTGCAAGACTCCCAACCGGAATGGTATAGATGGCCGGCTGATGGTTGGTGTATTTAGCAAACTGCTCGGCTAAGATTTCTTTTTGGCGATCCGTCGCAACAATAAAGAAGTCCACCTTGTCTGCATTGGTAAATTGGTACTCGTAGTAGTTGTTCCACAGGATATACTGATCACCAACATTATTGGCACTGAAGTGCTCGGCGTGAACGACCACACCCAGACGGGCTTTTTGCGCTTCTTCAAAGATTGGCTGACCAATATTGGTTTCCCGATCCAAAATCACCAGATCTTGTTTGGTCAATTGGAGGGTTTGCATGAAGTAGCGGATCAATTCTTGGCGACCAACCAGGTAGCGATCTGGGAAACGATAGATTTCGCGGCCATCTGCCATCTGCATGCTGTAGGCAACCGTCCCGTCTTCATTGTAAAAACGGCGCTCAATCAAGTTGGCTTGATTGTTCTTAGGAATGAAGTACTCGGTACAATAGCGGGTATAGGAGAAATAATCCTTTCTCACCAAAATTCCTCTAGACACGTACTCGCAACGTTCAACATAGGGACTGTTTTCTGCGCGCAGGTAGCAGGTCAAAAAGTTGTCCTGGTCCTCATAAAAGAAGCGCTTGATCTTACCATCGACTTCTTCCCGAGTCGGTTTTCCGGCAAATCCTGCTAAGACCTGATCAATGGTATAGGTCGTTGGCGCAATTTTTATATCTGTAAAATGGCTATAGAGCCAGATGATTTCATCATTTTTAAAACCGATATTTTCTGTTAAATGTTGGATATTATCGGCTAGGATCATATCCATAAAGACAAACTTGGCTGGTTGATGGATATTGCGTAACAACTGGGCACGGTAGGCCTGGGCATACTCAACACCACTGCTGGCCCAACCGATTCCAAGGTTGATATTGTATACTGTCATAATGTCCTCTTTTATGGGAAATGCAAGACAATTTCCCCTTTTTTATTGATTTCTACTCGACTCAGTAAGAGATTGCGGACCATTTGTTCTTTGGCCGCCTCTTTCATTCGTTCAAAGGATTGGTAGGCTTCTTGGAAAAATTCTACCAAAGGGTTTTTCTGACTGGTGTACTGACCAGAGAGCGCCATGCGCAATTGTTGCAGATAGTCTACCTGCTCGACCCAGTTTTCATCGATAGCTTTTAGGATAGCCATGCGCTGGAATTGGGCGATCACCTCATCGGTGCCTAAGATCTCATACTTAGCTTCTAACTCACTTTTAGCAATCTCCCACAAGAAATTCTCTTTGGTTTTCTTGCTACGGAAGGTTTGGTGGGCCTTTTCCGGATCTACTTGGTAGCTAACATTGTCTAACATATAGCGATAAAAAGCTACCGGTTCCTTGTATTCTTTTTTATGGACTACGCTTGAAAAGACGGAACGAAGCACTTTTTCAACGATATCATCCAAACGTCCTTCTTGTTTGATCAAGCGGTCGCGCTCTTCGTAGACGATGGCACGCTGAATGTTCATGCTTTCCGCAAATTCTAGCGTCATCCGACGACTGGCCTGACCAGAACTTTCACTAGCATTTTGGGCCCGTTCCACCAAGTTTCTATACTTGCGCTTGGTCAGAGCTTTGGCTGAACCAATCCGCTCATCCACATCATAGTCTTGATAGGTATCCTGGATCCAGTCTGGTCCCCAGTTTTTCATCAAATCGTCTTCTAAAGAGACAAAGAACTTGGTCAAACCGGGATCTCCTTGACGACCTGAACGTCCACGAATTTGAAGGTCAATCCGCTGGTTCATCATCCGCTCAGTCCCAACAACCACCAAGCCACCTAACTCAGCGACTCCTGGTCCCAACTTGATATCGGTTCCCCGACCGGCCATTGAGGTCGCAACCGTCACGGCTCCTTTTCGGCCTGATTCCTTAATGATCTGGGCCTCTCGAGGAGCATTGTTGGCATTAAGAAGATTGTGTGGAATCCCTTCCCGCAAAAGAAGATTCGAATAAAGAATCGACATCTCAACGGATCCGGCAAAGACCAGAATCGGATTGCCCTTTTCGTGGACCTTCTTCACATAGTCCAAGGAAGCCACGATTTTCTCCGGCAAGGTCTGATAGATTTCATCCGGCAAATCTTTGCGGATCTTCTTGCGATTGGTTGGGATCTTGATCACTGACATAGCATAGGTATCAAGAAACTCTGCCTCAGCGACCTTCCCAGTCCCGGTCATGCCTCCCAACTTCCGAAACATCTTAAAGAGGTTTTGGTAGGTAATAGAAGCCATGGCCCGTGTTTCTTGGGTGAGCTTGAGACCCTCTTTGGCTTCAATCGCCTGGTGGAGTCCTCCCTGCAAACGGGTCATTTCCATCAATCGGCCCGTCGCCTGGTCTAGTAAAACAATCTCCGGTTGCCCTTCAACATTGGGATGGATGACATAGTCCTTATCCTTAATAAAGTTTTTATTAGCCTGCAGGGCTAAGCTGATATGACGGACCAAGTCACGGTATTGGGGATCATAGAGGTTGGGAATGGCTAGAAAGACTTCTGCTGCATGAGCTCCTTTTCGAGTCAACCAAACCCGTTTCTTTTCTTCATCAAACTTGAAGTCTTCCCCTTCTTTGAAGGTTTGGATCAGGGTATCAATAATCCCATATAGGTTAGATTGAACCCGAGGAGAACCAGAAATAATCAAGGGAGTCTGAGCACTATCTAGAAGCACCGAATCAATCTCATCGACAATGGCGTAATTGAAGTCTGCCAAAAACTGACCATCTGCCGAAGCCGTCAGGTTCTCTGTTAAATAGTCAAACCCTAGACTGGTATTGGTCGTATAAATGACGTCTGAGCGGTAGATCTCGCGTTTGACATCTGGATCTAATTCTTCGTCTTCAGATTGTTTCAAGGGAACTCCAACAGTCAAGCCCAAAAAGCGGTAGACCTGTCCCATCTCTTCTGCATCCCGAGTTGCCAGATAGGTATTGGTCGTAATAACCATGACCCCTTTGCCCTCTATGGCATTGAGATAAACCGGCATAGTTGCCGTCAAGGTCTTCCCTTCACCGGTATTCATTTCAGCGACATTGCCTTGGTGGAGGACAATCCCTCCCATGACTTGCACGTCATAAGGAAACATGCCCAAGACCCGTTTATCAGCTTCTCGCGCAACTGCAAATGCTTCCGGTAAGAGATCATCCAAGGTCTCACCCTCTGCTAGACGTTCCCGAAATTCCACAGTCTTCTCCTGTAGTTGTCGATCCGTCAAGCGGGCCATGTCATCCTTCCAGCTATTGACTTCTTTTAAGATTTTTTTGATGTTTCTTAATTTAACGTAATCCAATGTAATCCTCTTTTTTTGCAGTGATGTTCGTCTATTCGAGAACTTCTGCTCCCTCAGACGATATTGGTTGAATCGTAAAATAGTGGAAGGTAAACTCTTGCAAACCTGCACTGAGCAAGCGTACTTCATAGGCGTATGCTTGATCTGGATAGGTAAACGGCAAGCGACCTTCTGCGGTTACTCGACGGCCAACGACCTCTCCAAAGCGATCTTTGAAGATGATTTCTACCATAACGGTATGAGCCGGAGTCGCTTCCATCGTGATAACCAGTTCATAATCTTGCTCTCTTTTGAGCAGGGGCAGACTCGGAATTTGACGAGTTGCGCCGAAATTTGTCTGCGAATGCCAAGTTTTCAGCACTTGACCAGATGGCATGAGGGGGTTCTGAAACTGAACGCTTCCTTGGTCAGTCGCTTGAATGGTCGACCCCCAAAGATAATCTGCTAGAACGGTATCGCCCCAGTAGATTCGTCTGCTTTCATTTTCTTTTATTTTTATCATTGGTTTCTTCCAAAGTCTCTTTCCATGATTTCTTTGTACTGGGTCACAAACCACTCAATGATCGGACCACTCGCATCATTGTGTCGACCGGCGCGGCTAGTACTGATAATACGAACCGGCAATTCATACAAGGCCTCTAAAATATCTGGATAAGCCTGCTGGTCGTAGTCATCATCCCTCATATAGGCAAGGGCTAAAATCGTATCCTTGAAATCCGCCTGGTCAAACCGGTCCCAGAAACGTTGATTCAGCTGACCGATCCCTTCTTGCGACACTTGACCGATGATCAACTGCATCATATCCAAGGACGTTCCAAACTCATCTGGACGTTTAAATTTCAGGTTGGCAGCGACATCCCCCAGGTTAACAATGGGTTTTCCAACCAAGATCGCATGAGGAGAATAAAGAGCACCATAGTAAAGAGCACCAAAGGTCCCCATGGACAAGCCTGAGAAATTCATATCTTTGGGCTCAAAGCCGAGCAAGTCCAAGTGCTGATCAATAAAGGCAGTGATTTGACTTTCCAATTCTTCTGAGCCCATATAGAAGGATCCACCTTCCAGTCTTGGGTCAGAAAAGAGAATAAAGGGACTCCCCATCGCACGCATCATCCCAAACCCTTCAAAACCTTCGGCCGGACGATACCCAGAAAAGTAAATGTTTAAAGGTGGCTTCAGATCGCCAGGATGGAAATAAGCAAAAATTTCTTGGCGTTTGTGGTCCCGTAGCGTCTTAGCTCCTACGGTCATCTCTCCTAAAGGACCATGTGACAAGCGCTTATGTAGGGCTCCGATCGTAAGCGTCCCCTCTCCTTTTGCTTCCAGCGAAAAGGCTAGGTAATAAGGCTCTGCTCCGTCCAATTCTAGTGGTTGTGCCATCTCTTCTTCTGAAAAGACTGCATCTTTGACCCACTCTCCCAGAGCACCAAAGCGGTAAAATTGAATCCGCAATTGCAGCTGACAGCTTGGATCTTTTTCATATTCCAACCAAAAATTGATGGGACGGCTAGCATCGTACACATAGTTGTAGACCCACTGAGCAATCGGTGTAAACTCTTCACCGTATAATCCATCTAGCTGAAGAAAATGTTGCCCCAGCACCGTTTGCTGGCCAGCAAAATCCGGTCTCACTCGCAGGTCACGAACCGTAAAGGCATCTCCATATTGATTGTCGTATAAAAAGCGCTCTAAGACATAGAGAAATTGATGCTTATTTGAGAAATCCCAGGGTCTTGCTTGCTTGAGCCTTAAGAGGTGGGCCAATTCTTCAGAAGGCGCCTCTAGTTCATGGCTTTGATCATAAAAAACGGTATACGGCTGGAAATAAGCCAGGTCTTCTCCTAAAGCTAATAAATCTTCTGGCTTTTCTAGAATCAAGGCTTTGAATTTGGAAATTTCCTCTTCTTCCATATATTCTTTGAGCGATGGAAGAGCGGTAGCTTGAAAAAAGTGCCAGCCTAGTCCAGCAGGAAGCTCCACCTGATCCTGCCAACTACTTGAGCCGATTTGGAGAATATGGGGTATTTGTAGTTTTTTATCCATGACGTTCTTTCATCCATCCTTCCCATTTCTCGATCAAGCGTTGACCGGTGTATTCTTGAATTTTTTCGATCGAGTAGACCAAGGCTTCGTTCCAAGGCTTCAATTCCAATAAAAAGTGCGTGATTGCCTTCTCTAATTCCTTGTCTCCCTTTGATAAGACATAGCCATTTTTCAAATGATCGACATATTCTGTCTGGACGCGGTTGACCTGTGGAATCCCAGCAGAGATACCCGCGATTTGCGTGTAGAGGTTGGGTTCCTCGCTTAAATCTACAATCAAGCGTGTTTTTTCCAACTCTTGAATAATGTCATTTTCATTTGAAAAATTCTTAACTACAAAACGATAGTCCGGTGCGTCTTGTAGGGACTCTTCATCGACGATCTGGTTTTCCCCAAGTCCTTCCATTTGGGCTGGTGATTGAACCAGATGCAAGTCCTGCTCGCTAGCGATCAATTCCTCGAGTTGCCCTTCTAATTCCTTAACACGCTCCGGTGATCCATTGTAAAATGCAAAAACAACTTCGAATAATGGATGTTGCGCCAACACTTCCAGAACCTTCTTGAGCTGGCTCTTACTCGGGAGCTCGGCTTCGTTGACATAAAAGTAAATCTTTGATTCCTTGCGTTCCTGACTAGATCCCAAACGGAGGCGAGAGTCAAAAGAGGTAATCCGGTGTGTCTTTTGAGCCAAGCTAGGAGAAAAGACTCCAATCGCTTCTTTGGTTTTTTCACTATCTGTGATCAAGAGCTGGGCATCAATCATATCAAAATAGAGGGCAAAGTTTTCGGCAGACAAGGGCTGACGATCCCCATAGAAAGACAAGACTTTTTTGACGCTACTTGCTGTATCTTGTAAAAAGGCCAAATTTGCTGGATGAGCTGCCAAAACCAACTGGTCTCGTCCTGGAACCAAGGTTGCTAGCTGCTCCTTCATTTTTTCAGCGACAACGTCTCCCATATTGGCATAGCTTTCTTTTTTGAAGGCATGAGAGAAAGCTTCATTGACCATGACGGAGTGGTTCTCTTCGATCAACATCTCTCTCAAAACCCATTGCCCATCAAAACTCAGATACTCTTGGAAATAAGGTTTCCCCTCATTGTAGTAGATTCTACTAGAGATAAAGCCACGATCATCTATGTACTCGATGTAGCTGATCTCGTCATTCTTATAACGGGTCAAAGAGAGAAGGTTCCCATCCACCCCCATATCAATTTTTGCTAGGTGGTGGCCCTTTCGAAATGCCATCACCAAAAAGGGAGTATAGGAAAAAGTGGTCTCACTCGGCCATTCGATGTCCTGAAGCTGAACTGGGCGCATAGCCAAATCAGACGGAACCTGTTGGATCTTATCAAAAATCGAGAGCACATCTGTCTCTAACAAATCTTGGCGGTGCAAAAAATAGCGCAGTTGCGGACTATACTGAGGCAACAATAAGATCCGATCCATTTCTGCTTCTTGAAAAATACGAACTTGATTAATGGTATCGTCAAATTCAATAGACTCTCGCATCCAGTACCAAGGGGTAGCTGTTTGCTGCCAGATGCGGTCCGTTCCATACCAGGCTGGTACAAAATAATACATGGTTACTCCTAGAATATTCTTGTATAACGTTGATTCACACGAAGGGCACGAATTTCTTCTCGGATATTGTAAATCATCCCGACAAACATGAGGAAGGTTCCTGGAATCATGGTCAAGCGCAAGAGATCTTTATCCCATAACAAGAGAGAAAAAGGAAGCGCCGTGAAAAGGATCAGATACAGGGTACCAAAAACCGTCAAACGTAGCACAATTTTATTGATATAGCGACGTGTATCTGCTCCAGGATAGACATGATCGATATACTCGGAAGCCTTCATCATCTTATCTGCAATTTCTTCTCCATTCACATTGACAAAGGCGAAAGCAAAAGAGAGAAGGGCGATCATCAGAATGTAAAGAAGGATCCAAATCGGATCTCCCATCACCAAGTGTTTGGCTAAACGAGCAGCCCACTTGGCATTGGAATCCATTGACAAGATCAAGAGCATGGCATACTGAGGAATGGACACCAAGGTCATGGCGTACATGAAGGGCATCCCTCCTGCCGGGTTGAGCTTGATATCCAAAAAAGTATAACTTTTTAAGTTGTTGTGGATCCCTAATTTATTGACAGGAATCTGGTACTTGGAATATTCCACCAAGACTGCCACATAGACAAAAATCAAGATGAAAATCACGCCCAGAACATAAGCGATTTCTGGGATATTATTGACATTTGAAAGGGTCTGCATCACGTCTTCTGGCAGATACATAACCATCCCAGCCATCATGATCACAACAGAACTTCCAAGCCCCAAAGCGGCATTTAGATCGGAGAGCCAAACTAAAAAGAAGGCTCCGGCCACCATAATCATGGTATTGACCGCAATGACAAGTCCGGGGTTCAACCCTGTCTTCAAGGGGAGATACATGGCCACTGCCAAAGACTGGACGATGGCGAGCGCCAAGGTCACGTACATCTTTCGCCGCTCCACTATCTCCGTGCTGGTTTTTTCAAGGTTAAAGCGTTTTGAAACGGTAAACATCCGCCACAAAATCATGGAAGACATCCATGGGGATAGACCGATCGAAAAGATCGACATTCCGCGGAGATTCCCCCCCATCACAGCGCTTGAGAGCTGCAAGCCTGTTGTCGTTCCCTCATTGAGTCTCAAGGCCTTTGATAAGTCAACAAAAGGCAGGGAAATTTTACTTCCCAAAACATAAATAAAGACGAAAAATATCGTCCAACAAAATCTCTTTCCTACTTCAGATCGTTTTAACATTTCTTTTAAACTTTCTCTTACTCATTTTGACTCTTCCACCAGGGAAACAGCCTTAAAATATGTGCCTTTAGAGCATTTTATCTCAACTTATTTTACCATAATTTGCGACTTTTCCAAACTCATTTGTCACTAATATTTGATAATATTTCAATTTCCCCATTTGGTACCGTATTCAACAAAAAATCCTTCAGATATTTATCTGAAGAATCTTGTTTACTTGGATATTATTCACCTAAAGCCATGATGGTATCGACAAATAATTTCTTTGTAAAATAGCCATTGCGGATCAAATAAGAAGTATATTGAGCCTTTCGGACCATTTGAGCATACTCTTCTTCTGTACAGTCTTGGACCAAACGATTGGCTTCTTCAAGACTGGAGGCTACAAAGCCGAGCCCTTTTTCTCGAATATAGTCTGCATTTGACAAATAGTCTGGCACTACTACTGGAAGACCAGCAGATAGATAAGTCGATAGTTTGTAGGAAATATTTTCTTTGTAGTAATCCCGCTCATCCTCAGGATTCTCAGAATTTCCCCAGACAAGCCCAAAACCACCCTTGGAAAGCTCGAGAAGCAACTCTTGCTTAGTCCGCCAGCCTTCCATATGGATCTTAGAATAATCGACTCCTTCAACTGGTTCGGTATAGACATGAAGGGGTGTCTCATATTTCCAATCGATGATATGTGGGAAACGTGAAGGATTTCCTGAGAAGATCAGTTTTTTCTCAAAATGCGGAGTGTAAAGATCCAAACTGTGGGTCAAATCCCACAACTTTTGGACCACATATTTTTTCACTGTGAGCCCTTCTGATACTAGACGATGGTACATTTGCTCTGACGGAACAACGACCAGATCACTCTGATTGTACATGTCGATATAGTTAGGCATTAGGTAATAATTGCTCTCAAACATGAGTGGTGGAACATCATGGATAAACATGACCAGCTTGGTTTGAAGGAGTTTTAACTTATCAACCAAACGGCGGTCCCACTCAATTCCATTCCAAGAAGGAGATTGAACGAAGACAATATCCCCAAAAGCAACGCCCGCTAAAATCCCATCCATTCGCGAGTTCAATTCGCTAGCTGGTTCATTGCTATGATCATAAAAGTAGATCCCTAATTCATTAACCCCAAGTTCACGAACGACATTCATAATATCGTTTTGTGCCATCAGGGCAACACTTTTCGAAGATTGCCCAAATAAATTTGTAAAATGGATTTTCATCTCTTTCCTCTGACTCTTCTTTTTTAATCCCATATTTTCTGAAGATATGAGGGCAAACAGAGCTTTTCACAAAGTAACCTTTTTCATATCCTTCAACGAAAACTTCCTCATTCATTATAACATATTTCCCAACTTCTTAGACATTCTAGATCAATAAAAGACCGGCTCATTCCGGTCTTTTAAGGTTTTATTTGCCATCTTTTTTCCGAATTCCTAAAAGGGCTAATCCAGACAGAAGAATGGAAGCTCCTGCAGCAAGAATATTAGATGAAGAATGGGCACCTGTCTCTGGAAGAGCAGGTCCGGAAGAGTGCGTCGCAGTTAGTGAGCTTGCATCTGATGGAGATTCTGAGTAAGAGGTGCCAAACGAAGACACGACAGACTCCGAAGAACTTGTCACAGCAGAGAAACTTGACGCATAAGACACACTGATCCATTCAGAAATTTCCTGCGATAAGGATTGACTCTCTGTTGATGATGCGCTTATAGAATCTGAAACACTCGTCAAAGGAAATTCAGATACTGGCATGGACGTTGAAGCCGATTCGCTTGCTGAAAGGAGCGAAGTTGATTGGCTATAGGAGTCTGATTTTGAAACAGATGTTGATGCTAGAGATTCTGAATAGGATGTCCATTGTGAAGCAGATAGACTCTCAGAAACTGATCGAGAGAACGATCCAGACTCTGAAACCTGCGATGCAGCTACAACATGAGAAGTTGAGGCAGATTGGCTTGTGGAGACAGAGGCTTGAACTAATGAATCTGATTGGCTTGCAGAAACGGACCTGCTGGCCGATAAGGATTCCTTAATCAACGACTCTGATTGACTGGCAGATACCGACGTTTGAACCAAAGATTCGGATCGACTAGTTGAGATCGACTCTTGGACCAACGACTCTGATTGACTCGATGAAACGGATTCCTGAAGCAACGAGTCTGATTCACTTGCTAAAACGGATGCTTGGACTAACAAGTCTGATTGACTCGATGAAATCGACTCTTGAACTAGCGAATCTGACTGGCTGGCAGATACAGATTCCTGAACTAGCGAATCGGATTGACTCGCTGAAATCGACTCTTGAACTAGCGACTCTGACTGGCTGGCCGATACAGATTCCTGAAGCAACGATTCTGATTCACTTGCTGAAACGGATGCTTGGACTAACGAGTCTGATTGACTAGCTGAAACGGATGCTTGTACCAAGGATTCAGATTGACTTGCTGAAACGGATTCTTGAATCAGCGAGTCTGACTGACTGGCAGATACTGAGGTCTGAACCAAGGATTCGGATTGACTCATTGAAACAGATTCAGACAGCTTTTTGCTCATCGAAATAGATTGCGACAAGGAAATCAGTTGAGAAACCACTTCTTCCGATCCAACCGCCGATGTTGACTGCGATTGAGACATAGAAATGGATCTAGACGCTAAATTAGATAAGGATACCGACTGACTCAACCAAACAGATTTCGAGGCTTTTTCAGACTCACTCTTAGATGCCGATTCAGAAGCTACTTTTGATTGCGATTCTGATTGACTGGCTGAGACTGATGCTTGTACCAACGACTCCGACTGGCTCGCAGAAACGGACGCTTGTACCAACGAGTCTGATTGACTGACAGAAACAGATTCTTTAATCAACAATTCAGACTGGCTTGCAGAAACTGATTCTCGAACCTGTGATTCGGATTGACTTGCAGAGATCGAAGCTTGAACTTGTGATTCTGACTGACTCACTGAAACTGAGGCTTGAACCTGCGAGTCGGATTCACTAGCTGAAACAGACTCTCGCACTAACGAGTCCGATTGACTCAATGATGTTGATCGCAAATCAGTCGATACTTGCGATTCCGACTGACTCATTGAATCAGAACGAGAAAAGGACATAGATTCTGTATTTTGAGACTTAGATTCGACATCAGAAGTAGATTGTGATTGACTCACTGAAACGGATGCTTGTACCAACGACTCTGATTGACTGGCAGATACAGATGCCTGAACCTGCGAGTCTGATTGACTAGCTGAAACTGATTCTTGAACCAATGAATTTGATTCACTTGCCGAAACCGAGGCTTGTACCAACGAGTCAGATTGACTTGCTGAAACAGATTCTTGAACCAAAGACTCGGATTGGCTTGCCGATACAGATGCCTGAACCATCGAGTCTGATTGACTTGCAGATACAGATGCCTGAACCATCGAGTCTGATTGACTCGCAGATACAGATGCCTGAACCAAGGACTCAGATTGACTTGCTGAAACGGATTCTTGTACTAACGACTCTGACTGACTCGCGGAAACTGATTTTTGTACCAACGACTCGGATTGGCTCGCAGAAACTGACTCTTGAACCAACGAGTCTAACTGACTTGCAGAAACTGATTCTTGAACCAGTGACTCTGACTGACTGGCAGAAACTGATGCTTGAATCAACGACTCAGACTGGCTGGCTGAAACGGATTCTGACAGCTTTTTGCTCATCGAAATAGATTGTGACAAGGAAATCAGTTGAGAAACCACTTCCTCCGATCCAACCGCCGATGTTGACTGCGATTGAGACACAGAAATTGATCTAGATGCTAAATTAGATAAGGATACCGACTGACTCAACGAAACAGATTTCGAGGCTTTTTCAGACTCACTCTTAGATGCTGATGCTGCTTTTGATTGTGAGTCGGATTGACTCGCTGATACAGATTCTTTAATCAATGACTCTGATTGACTCGCTGAAATCGACTCTTGAACCAGCGACTCCGATTGGCTTGAAGAAACTGATTCTTGAACCAAGGAATCAGACTGGCTGGCAGAAACGGATTCCTGAAGCAACGACTCTGACTGACTGGCAGAAACTGAGGCTTGAACCAACGAGTCGGATTGACTTGCCGATACAGATGCCTGAACCAACGACTCAGACTGGCTGGCTGAAACCGAGACTTGAACCAAGGAGTTTGATTGACTGGCAGATACTGACTCCTTAATCAATGACTCTGACTGACTTGCAGAAACCGACGCTTGAACTAACGACTCTGACCGGCTAGCTGAAACGGACGTTTGATCCAACGAGTCTGATTGACTCGCTGATACGGATTCCTGAAGCAACGACTCAGACTGACTGGCGGAAACGGATTCCTGAAGCAAGGAATCTGACTGGCTGGCTGATACTGACTCCTTAATCAATGACTCTGACTGACTTGCAGAAACCGACTCTTGGACCAGCGATTCCGATTGGCTGGCTGAAACGGACGCTTGTACCAAGGATTCTGATTGGCTAGACGATACAGATGCCTGAACCAGCGAGTCTGATTGACTGGCTGAAACGGAGGCTTGTACCAAGGATTCTGACTGGCTGGCAGATACGGAGGCTTGTACCAATGAATCTGACTGACTTGCTGATACGGATTCCTGAACCAAGGATTCTGATTGACTTGCCGATACAGATTCCTGAACCAACGAGTCTGATTGGCTGGCTGAAACGGACTCTTGAATCAACGACTCGGACTGACTTGTGGAGATCGATTCTTGAACCAACGAGTTGGATTCACTTGTCGAGACAGATTGTGACAAGGAAATCGAGGTTGAAACCTGTGAATCTGATTGACTGGCGGAGCTAGATGCTTGTGACAAGGAAACGGACTCACTGACCGAAACAGATTGAGAAGATGAAATGGATTCTGAAACTAGTGACTCTGAAGTTGAAATCGAGAAGTTTTGAGATTGTGAAGTAGATTCTGACGGTGTCATCTTCCGATAGTAATAATTCACACTCGTTAAGGGGTATGAATCTACTATTTTTTTGATCGTTTGTTTGAAGTTGGAAAAACCATCTGCTCCTTGAGGTGTTGCATCTTCTCCAACGACCATGGTCGTATTTTTATCGAGGTAGGCCGATTTTGGAAGTTCCGTGAATGGTTTTGGAACAGTATATTCTATTCCTGTTTTCTCATCAGTGTATGTAACTGTCTCCTTACTAGAGAACCAACCTGTAATATCCAACTCAAAATGTTGGTAATCTATTCGTTTTGGTGTAACATTCAGGAAATAATCCTTGTTTTTACTTTCAACTTTACGAGTTCCACCTAAATCTGAAAGGTTATCCGTACTATCTTGTTTAAATTCTTTTTCATAAACAAGTGTATATACATCGGTTACCTTAGCATTTCCTACATCACCACTACTAACATCATGGATTTTAGAAGGATCTAAAACATAGTAGCGAAGAGAATAATCACCATTTTGATTAAGGGTGACAACTTCACTTTTAATGAAATGCTCACGCGCATCCCCTAATAGTTCAATTCTTGATTTCCCATTCTTACTATTATCGAACACCCCACTTTTACGATTCGGGAACACGGTGTGCGCTGGGACCTGTACATAACCAGGAAATTCGCGTGGATTGGAAGCTGTATAATGCTGGCCTTCCAATCCGTAGATTCTATACTCTAGTAAGGATCTTTCTTTCCCCGTTGGTTCATATTGCCCATTAAACCATCTACCATTCGGGTCCACTTCTCTATAGAAGGTCGATTGTTGTCCCATCATAGATGGAATTTTGATACTAGGATACGTCCTAATCAATTGCCCTTGATTCTCAGGCGTCATGACATCATAAATACTCCGGAATAAGAAAGCCTGTTCCGGAATAAAATTCGTCAGCATTCCAAAGGTCCCATTACCTGTAGAAGGTTCCGAATTAAAAACCTTGTTCCCAAAGGGAGCCTGACCAATCAGTACTTCTTTTGGTAATTGAATATCTTGGCCATATCCTTTTGGAGATACAGTTTGTGAAAAAATTTCAGCCCCATCTGATTTTCGGACAATGCGGAAATAAACATCCATTGCCTTATGCTTTTCCGGATCTATCTCACTGATATCAATCGACATAGTCGCATAGTAACCAAGTGACTCTCCTTGTTTATTCACAAAGTCCCAAATACCAAATGTATAACGATTGGTGTAGGGTTCACCTAAAAAATTTTTCAACTCTTCAGGCGAAAATCTTAAGAGATCTTTATCTAGATGAGGATCCTTAGCATATCCTGGTGTGTCAAGTGTAGGATCTTCTACACTCGCACCATTGGGATCTTCTGGGTTCGGGGTCATATCCAATGCATCATCAGCCAAGTATGTTTCCTCAGCTAGAGGAGCCAACTGAGCAGAGATCGCAGGTTTCCCATCTATATTCGTATTTCCCACAAAACCTGCAGCTGTCAAGGTCGTCATCATCTCATCGACAGCTTTCTCCAAACGATCGCGCTGGTCAGCATAAGCTTGCGCACTGGCATTGGTGTGGATCAAGTTATTGCTTGCAGCCACTTCAGCCTGCACTTTGTTAATGACAGCTTCGACCACTGCTCGGCGATCAGTGTCCGTCATTTTAGATGCGTAATTCCCTGCAATTTCTTGAAGCAATTCAGCTTCAGAGGTATTTTGTTCCAAAACAACGGCTTCTTCTAAACTAGTCGGCTCTTCAACAACTACCTCTGACTCTAGAGCTTGAGCAGACTCACTAAGTGCCGTTGATAATGCAGTTGATCCAACTTCGCTCAAGGACAAAGAAGTAGATTCACTGATCGAAGTAGATACACTCACAGATGTAGAAAGGCTAGTTGATCCTGAAACAGAGCTGGATTCTGAAGACTGGGTAGAGGTATTTCCTAAGACCACACTATCCACTTCTGCCAAGGTTTCCTCTTTTGTCTCAGAAACCGTTGGTGCAAGTGATGTTGCATCCTCCGCCTTAGCTGTCGTAGCAAGCACAGCACCACCAAAAACAGTCCCTACCGTAATCAAACCTTTTAAGAAGGCTTGGTTATGCTTTTGATTTTCTATTTGATCTTGCTGCACGTTGGCAATGATGGTCTCCTCCACTTGCCCACGCACCACGCGAAAGAGGCCTAGGGCAGCCGTTGATGCCCGAAGCCAATTTTTTCCTGATTTAATTAATTTGAAGCGTACGACACGATCTGTTTCACGAAAGTTTCCTTTTGAACGCTTAAATTGCATGATATTCCCCTTACATTGTAGTCATTATTCATTATACAGGAATACTACGTAGATTCAAGTAATTTGCTACAAAAAACTTATATATTATCGTTTAATTTTCAAATTTTTTTGTAACACATTAAAAACACTTCATTCTACTAGTAAAAAAGTGAATCTCCTATGAGATTCACTCGAAAAAAATGATATTTCCTACTAGATCAGTTCCCCTTCTTTTTACGTCGGGTAAGTCCAGCAATTCCAGCTAACCCTGTAACTACTCCGAGAAGAGCTGATGTTACAGATCCTGTTTCGCCAGTATTTGGAAGCACCACAGACTGGCTGTGTTTTTGTGATCCACTTGCTGATTCTGATGCAGACAATGACTCTGAATGAGAAATTGATTGGCTCATTGAGTCAGAGTATGATCCGCTACCAGATGTTGATCCTGATTGTGATTGACTCACTGAAACTGAAGTACTTACTGATGTTGAAGTTGATTCAGGGGCAGAGGTACTCAATGATGCTGACTCAGATGCAGAGACTGATGTCGAAACTGAAACCGAAGTAGAGACTGACCGGCTTTCAGATACTGAACTGCTCAACGATGCTGACAATGATTCAGATGTCGAGATTGATTCAGACGTTGATGCTGATTCTGATGTTAAAACCGATTCAGACACTGACACTGATTCTGATGCTGATACCGATTCAGACGTTGACACTGACTCAGATGCAGATGCTGATTCGGACGTAGACGCCGACTCTGATGTCGAAACTGAAACTGAAGTAGATGCCGATTCTGATGCAGACACTGACTCAGAGGTAGAAACTGATACTGACTCGGACGCAGATGCTGACTCAGAGGTAGAAACTGACTCGGACGTTGATGCTGATTCAGACGCTGAAACTGACTCAGAGGTTGAGACCGATTCAGAAGTTGAAACTGATTCAGACGTTGAGACTGACTCTGACGTCGAGACTGACTCTGACGTCGATACCGATTCAGACACTGAGACTGATTCGGATGTTGACACTGATTCAGATGTAGATACTGATTCAGACGTTGAAACTGATTCAGACGTTGAAACTGATTCAGACGTTGAAACTGATTCAGACGTTGAAACTGATTCAGATGTAGATACTGATTCTGAGGCTGATACTGATTCAGACGTTGAAACTGATTCTGAAGTAGATACCGATTCAGATGCTGAAACTGACTCTGACGCTGACACTGATTCGGACGTTGAAACTGATTCAGACGTCGATGAAGATTCAGACGTTGAAACTGATTCGGATGCTGAGACCGACTCAGAGGTTGAGACTGATTCGGATGCTGAGACCGACTCAGAGGTTGAGACTGATTCGGATGTTGATACTGACTCAGACGCTGACACTGATTCGGACGTTGAAACTGACTCCGATGTCGATGCTGACTCAGATACAGATACTGACATCGAAACTGAAACCGAAGTAGAGACTGACTGGCTTTCTGATACTGAATTGCTCAACGATGCTGACAATGATTCTGATGTCGAGATTGATTCAGACGTTGAAAGTGATTCAGAAGTAGACACTGATTCAGACGTTGAGGCTGATTCAGACGCAGAAGTTGATTCCGATGTTGAAACCGACTCAGAGGCTGACAATGATTCAGAGACTGAAACTGACTCAGATGTTGAGACTGAAACTGAAGAAGAAACTGACTGACTTTCTGATACTGAAGTGCTCAACGATGCTGACAATGATTCTGATGTCGAGATTGATTCTGATACAGAAACCGATTCAGACGTTGAAACTGATTCGGACTCTGAGACTGATTCTGAAGCAGAGGCTGATTCGGACGTTGAGACTGACTCGGATGTCAACACCGATTCAGACGTTGACACTGATTCAGAAGCTGATTCAGAAGCAGATGCTGACTCGGATGTTGATGCCGATTCAGAGGTTGAGACTGATTCTGATGTAGAGGCCGACTCAGAGGCTGATGCTGACTCAGATACAGAAACTGATTCAGAGGTAGACACCGATTCAGAGATTGACACTGATTCGGATACAGAAACCGATTCAGAGGTAGAAACTGATTCTGATGCAGATGCTGATTCAGAGGTAGAAAATGATTCAGATACAGACACTGATTCTGACGCTGAGACTGACTCGGATGCCGATACCGACTCAGACGTTGATGCTGATTCAGAAGTAGACACTGATTCAGATACAGAAACCGATTCAGAGGTTGATGCTGATTCGGATGTTGAAACTGACTCAGACGCAGATGCTGATTCTGATGTTGATACTGATTCAGACGCTGATACCGACTCAGACGTTGAGACTGATTCTGATGCCGATACTGACTCGGACGCTGAGACTGATTCAGAGGTTGATGCTGACTCAGATGTAGATACTGATTCTGATGTAGATACTGATTCAGAGGCTGATGCTGACTCTGATGCAGACACTGATTCAGATACAGAAACCGATTCGGACGTAGACAATGATTCAGACGTTGATGCTGACTCGGATGCAGATGCTGACTCGGATGTTGAGACCGATTCAGAGGTTGATGCTGATTCTAATGTTGATACTGATTCAGACGCTGATACCGACTCAGACGTTGAGACTGATTCTGATGCCGATACTGACTCGGACGCTGAGACTGATTCAGAGGTTGATACTGATTCAGAGGCTGATGCTGACTCAGACATGGACAATGACTCTGATGCAGACACTGATTCGGATGTCGATGCTGATTCAGATGCAGACACTGATTCAGATGTAGATACAGATTCTGAGGCTGATACTGATTCAGACGTTGAAACTGATTCAGATACAGAAGCCGACTCAGAGGTCGACACTGATTCAGACGTTGAAACTGACTCTGACGCGGACAATGACTCGAATGTCGATACTGATTCAGAGGTTGATGCTGATTCAGAAGTAGACACTGATTCAGATACAGAAACCGACTCAGAGGTCGATACTGATTCGGATGTCGACGCTGACTCTGAGGTTGAAACTGACTCTGAAACTGACTCTGAAACTGACTCTGAAGCCGATACTGATTCAGACGTTGAAACTGACTCGGACGTTGACAATGATTCTGACGCTGATACCGACTCAGAGGTCGAGACTGATTCGGACGTTGAAACTGATTCAGATACAGAAACCGACTCGGATGTCGACACTGATTCAGATGTTGATGCTGACTCAGAAGTTGACGCTGACTCAGAAGTTGACGCTGACTCGGACGCAGAGGCTGATTCTGACATCGAAACCGACTCTGATGTCGAAACTGACACTGAAGCAGAGACTGACTGACTTTCAGATACTGAGGTGCTCAACGATGCTGACAATGATTCAGAGGTCGAGATTGATTCTGACGTTGAGACTGACTCAGAGGTAGAAACTGATTTAGAAGTAGACACTGATTCAGACGCTGATACTGACTCGGATGCAGAGGCTGATTCAGATGTTGACACCAACTCAGATGTTGACACCGACTCAGACGTTGATACTGATTCAGATGTTGATGCTGACTCGGACGTTGACACCGATTCTGAGGTTGACGCTGACTCAGACGTCGATGCCGACTCAGACGTTGACACTGATTCAGACGTTGACACTGATTCTGAAGTAGAGGCTGATTCAGACACAGATGCTGACTCAGACGTTGAGACTGATTCTGAAGTTGACGTTGACGCTGATACTGACTCAGAGGTAGATACAGATTCGGACGTTGATACCGACTCAGAGGCTGAAACTGACTCAGATGCTGAGACTGACTCAGACGTTGACACTGATTCAGACGCTGACAATGATTCAGATGTCGAGATTGATTCAGACGTAGAGACTGATTCGGATGTTGATACTGATTCGGATGTAGATGCAGATTCGGACGTCGATACCGATTCAGACGTTGATACAGATTCTGATGTAGATGCTGACTCGGATGTTGAGACTGATTCAGATGTTGAAACTGATTCGGACGTTGAGACAGACTCAGAGGTCGATGCTGACTCCGATGTTGAGGCTGACTCTGATGTAGACACTGATTCAGATGTCGATACCGACTCAGACGTTGACGCTGACTCTGATGTAGATACCGACTCAGACGTCGATACCGATTCAGACGTCGATACCGATTCTGACGCTGAAACTGACTCAGACGCTGAAACTGATTCGGACGATGACACTGATTCGGACGATGACGCCGACTCTGACGTTGATACTGATACAGATTCTGATGTAGATGCAGATTCTGAGGTTGATACTGATTCAGATGTTGAGACTGATTCTGAGGCTGAAACTGACTCAGAGGTAGATACCGACTCTGAGGTTGAAATTGACTCAGACGTAGATACAGATTCAGAGACTGAAACTGACTCAGAGGTCGAAACTGATTCTGAGGCTGAGACTGACTCGGATGTCGAAACTGATTCTGATGCTGAGACTGACTCTGATGTAGAAACCGATTCGGACGTCGATACTGACTCGGACGCAGATGCTGACTCGGATGTTGAAACTGATTCAGACGCTGACAATGACTCAGACGCCGAGACTGATTCTGACGTAGAAACCGATTCAGAGGTAGACACTGATTCTGAGGTTGATTCAGACTCTGATGTCGAAACTGATTCTGATGCTGAGACTGACTCGGACGTTGACACAGATTCTGAAGTTGATACTGATTCAGATGCTGAAACCGATTCGGATGTTGATACTGATTCTGATGTAGATGCTGACTCGGACGCTGAGACCGATTCAGAGGTTGATGCTGATTCAGAGGTTGATGCTGATTCTGAGGCTGAAACTGACTCAGAGGCTGATACTGATTCAGATACAGAAACAGACTCGGAAGTCGATACTGATTTGGAAGTCGACACCGACTCAGACGTTGAAACCGACACCGAAGTAGAGGTTGATTGACTCTCCAATACGGAAGTGCTCAACGATGCTGATTTTCTAGCGGACTCACTCAAAGATACTGATGCAGACTCAGACTGCGATTGACTCACTGATTTTGAAGCCGACTCGCGAGTCGATTGACTTAGTGACTCTGATACCGACTGTGAAAGCGATGCTGATGCTGACTGACTCACTGAAACAGAGGCGCTCGTTGAAGCGGATGTCGAACTTGAGACAGACTGGCTAACCACTTTGGATACACTTGCTGATACCGAAGCAGACTGCAAGCCACTGACACTTGCGGATGCTGATTCCGAAACTTTCACAGATTCAGATTTTCTTGTCGATACAGATTGACTCGTTGAAGCGGATTGAGATTGAGAAACCTCCTTGCTCAACGATTGACTGCGAGATAAACTAGCTTGAGCTGAGACACTTGCAGAAGCTGATTGGCTTAGTGAAGCTGACAAACTTTGTGAGCGAACCGAGCTCAGTGACTGGCTCAATGAAACGCTCTGCTGAGCCGATACGCTCTGTGATTGCTTCGCACTTAAGGACTGACTGATCGATTGCGAAGTCTTCGTAGATGCACTCTGACTGTTTGATACAGACTGGCTGTGATCACTATCTGACAATTTCACAGCTACAACATTGGTCGTACTATCTTTATAAGTAATGGTGACTGTACCATCACTATTAACCGTATAGGACTTAATCCGGTTGGCCACCTCTGGGTTGACTGCCGATACAGCTGCAATCACCTTGCTCTTATCTGCATCTGTCAATGCAGTTAGACTCGTCACCTGAATAGTGCTTGTCGGCGCCACACCTGGCGTACGATCAGCGAGACGCCCTTGGGTAATCCGAATCTCACCCAAACCGTTTGGACGGTTCATATTGGAGGCATTGTCAATAGCCGCGACGTTGCGTTGCCATGTATTTCGGTAGGTATGGTAAAGGTCATCCTTCAAATGAATGGTCGTTGTGATGGTTGCAGGGTTCGCACTGGTAGCCGTAATATCTCCCGTGATAGGAGCAATATCACCTGTCCCATACTGGCTGCCACCAAAGAAATTCCCGTTCAAGGCATTGTCGTTCAGATCCGTGCAACGACTTTCATTTCTTTCAACTTGCCACTATCGTCCGTCGCTGTAAAGGTCACAACCGCATCATCACCAGCGTAAATAGTATAATTCTTCCCACCACCTTCAAGAGGGGTTGATTTCGGTTCCACACCATTGACGGTCAACTTAGCCGTCACTTCAGGACGTGTGGCATCTGTTACAGCAACCATGTTACTGGCATCGGAATAAACTGCATGGTCCCCATACAGAATGCGAGCCTTAGCCGTTACGCCACCCGTTTGCAAGGGAGCATTCGGTGTTACGATCGCTTGTCCAGAAGCATCTGCCACAGCTGTTCCCACTTCGTCGTCATTATTGTATAGAACGACTGTAGAACCTGGCTCAGCTCCCGTCACCGTTACAGGCGTCTGTGTGTAAGCCTTATCCAATAATCTCGTTTCAACAGTTGGTGCTGCAAGTCGCTTCACTGGAGCCGTCACATCATTTGTAGTGTTATCTTTATAGGTAATGGTCACCACACCAGATGATGAAACGGAATAAGATTTAAAGTCCTTTGAAGTGGCAATATTGGGGTTAGCAGTCTTAAACGCTTCCCAAATCTTCTCTTTTTCAGCCTGGGCCAAGTTAGTAGTATCATTGACAAAAGTCGCTGTCGTCACAGCCGTAATCGGATTACGAATGCCATCATTTTGCGGCAAAACCTGAATGCGTAGCGTTCGTGTCACTGACTGCCTAGCCGTATTGGTCACTACAAAAGAAACATTATAAATTTTCCCAGGCGTTACGACCTCTGTCTGCCCAACAGTTCCCATGATATTAAAGGCCACTGCACTATTTTTCAAGGCCGACGTCTGAGGCACATTGATGCCATTCACACGATCACTACCAGAAGCGTAGCCAATGCTCTTAATACTATTTCGTGTAGGAATGGTTTCCACAACATTATAAGCCTGATTAATGTAATCAGAGTTATAAACAGAAATCAAGGCATTGTTGGCTGGCCCTAAATTATACTGGGGTGCACGGAGACTGGTATCAGCATCTATACGATTCCCGTTACGTGGATCCCGTTGGCCAGATGTCGCACGAAGCACCGCATTGGCCAAGCGATTGCGAGCACTCTTTGCTTGACTTTCTACAGCATCCATTTGAATTGCGGGATTGGACAAACCAGTACGAATAGCTTCTAAAGCCAGATCTCCACTTTCAATAGCAGATTCCGTCCCAGGGATTTCCAAAGCCTGCGCACGATAGGTGTATAAATCCAAAGCCAAAACTTGCAGACGCTTCACCTGGTCTTCCGAGCGAGTGTTTTGAGCCTCTGCTACTTTCTCACTCGTTTCAGGAGTAGCTACATGAATAGCATCATTCTCCGAGAGAGTGCTACTAGCAAATTCTGATGTGGACTGACTCGCTGAATTACTAACAACATGTGATTCGCTCAAAGAAACCGACTGAGACAAAGAAAGGCTGTCACTAGCTGACTCTGAAAATGAGATGGATTCACTCATGGAGTGATTCGCTGACACAGAGTCTGTGGTAGACGTCGTTCCCAAGACAAAGCTATCTTGTCCAACCACACCGGTCGATGGGCTGATTTCAGACCCAACAGTCGCATTCATTTCATTTTCCTCGGCAAATACTGGATTGGCAACCGTTGTCGCCCCAGCCAGAGCCCCTAGCACAACCATCCCTTTGACCAGATCCGCAGGCATAGAGTGTGATGATGCTTCGTATTGAACCACGATGTTTTCATCCACACCACCTCGCATGACACGAAATAGGCCTAACCGCGAGACAGACGCCCGTACCCAATTCTTTCCTGATTTGATTAATTTATAACGTGTGATTCGTTCCGTTTCGCGAAAATCACCCTTCGAACGTTTAAAAAACATGTCCGCTCCTTAAAAATAAGATATCGAGTTATTATACACTAATTTTCCCCAAAAGTAACTAATTAAGACTAGTTTTTAACATAAAAAACAGCACACAAAAAGAGAACCCGGAGGTTCTCTTTTTGGATCCTTTTTCATTTCCCACATACCTGAAATGACCGAATCAAATTAGGATAGAAGATTATTTTTCATCTTCTTTTTTGCGGCTTCCAAGTGCTGCAACCCCTGCAACCCCTGCAACTGCTCCAAGAAGAGCTGAAGCTACAGATCCTGTTTCACCAGTATTTGGAAGTTGTTCAAGAGCTGGAGCTGGTTTAGCTGGTTGCTCAGGAACTGGGTTCACTGGTGTATTAGGTGTTGGATCTACCGGTGTGTTTGGTGTTGGATCCATTGGTTTATTAGGTGTTGGATCTACCGGAGTATTTGGTGTTGGAGTTGGTGGCACCGGAGTATTTGGTGTTGGAGTTGGTGGCACTGGAGTGTTTGGTGTTGGAACGTTTGGAGTCTTCACAAGTTTGTAAACATAAGTAACGTTCTTATCACCTTCGATAACTTTACCAGTTGTTGGGTCAGTTGTTGTCAAGTGACCTTCACCGTCAACGTTACCTACTGGGTAGTTACCTTGTGGTACCAATTCATAGACTTTACCATCTGCAGTTGTGATTGTCTTAGGACGGTTATCCACAACTGTATCGTAGTCTTTACCTACTGGTTGGTCTTTTTCATCCACTACTGAAGTCTTGATAGTGTTACCATTTTCATCTACATAGTGAACGTATACATTACCCTTAGGTTGTACAGGTTCTTCGACAAGTTTGTAGATGTATGTAACATCTTTACGTCCTTCAACCACTTTACCAGTTGTTGGGTCTGTTGATTCAAGGTGACCTTGAGTATCTACTTTACCAACTGTGTAGTTTCCGACTGGTACGATTTCGTAAGTTTTACCTTCGAATTTAATGTACTGTGGACGGTTATCTTCAACAGTATTGTAGTCTTTACCTACTGGTTGGTCTAACTCATCTGTTACTGATTGTTTAATTGTGTTACCTTCAGTATCTTTGTAGTGTACGTATACGCTACCCTTAGGTTGTACAGGTTCTTCAACAAGTTTGTAGATGTATGTAACATCTTTACGTCCTTCGATCACTTTACCAGTTGTAGCATCTGATGACTCAAGGTGACCTTGTCCATCAACTTTACCTACAGTGTAGTTACCGGCTGGTACCAATTCATATGTCTTACCATTGTATTGGATTTCTTTTGGACGGTTGTCTACTACTGTATCGTAGTCTTTATCAACTGGTTGATCTTTTTCGTCAGTGACATCATCTTTAATTGTGTTACCTTCAGTGTCTTTATAGTGAACGTAAACGTCACCCTTCACTTCTTTGTAAACGTAAGTGATGATTGAACGTGGTTTATCAACTTTACCTTTAATTGGATCAGATGATTCCAAGTGTCCATCGCCATCAACTTTACCTACTGGGTAGTCACCTTTCGGTACGATCTTGTAAGTCTTACCGTCTGGAGTCTTGATAGTGTTAGGTTTTTCACCTTCCTCAGTTGTGTTATATGGTGTATCATATGGTGAGTTTGGTGTATCTTGACGAGGTTTTTGAATTTCTTTACCATTTTCGTCTACGTAAGTGATGATGACGTCACCTTCTTTAGGTTTCGTTGGATCTTCTTTCAGTTTGTAGACGTAAGTGACATTCTTATCACCTTCAACAACTTTACCAGTTGTAGCGTCATCACCTGTCCAGTGACCTTGTTCGTCGACTTGACCTACTTTGTAGTTACCAGCTGGTACCAATTCGTATGTCTTACCTTGGAACTCGATTGTTTGTGGACGGTTGTCTACGACTGTATCGTAGTCTTTACCTACTGGTTGTGCCAATTCATCAGTTACAGATGCTTTGATCGTGTTACCATTAACGTCAACATAGTGTACGTAGACATTACCCTTAGGTTGTTTCAATTGGTAGACATATGTTACGTTCTTATCTTTTTCAGCAACTTTACCAGTTGTAGCATCATCACCTGTCCAGTGACCTTGTTCGTCGACTTGACCTACTTTGTAGTTACCTGCTGGTACCAATTCGTATGTCTTACCTTGGAACTCGATTGTTTGTGGACGGTTGTCCACTACTGTATCGTAGTCCTTATCAATTGGTTGTTCATCTTCATCTTTCACAGATGCTTTAATCGTGTTACCTTCAGTATCAACATAGTGAACGTAAACGTTACCTACTTCTTGGTAAACATACGTAATAGTTGACTTAGGTTTATCAACTTTACCTTTAATTGGATCAGATGATTCCAAGTGTCCGTCGCCATCAACTTTACCTACTGGGTAGTCACCTTTCGGTACGATCTTGTAAGTCTTACCGTCTGGAGTCTTGATAGTGTTAGGTTTTTCACCTTCCTCAGTTGTGTTATATGGTGTGTCATATGGTGAGTTTGGTGTGTCTTGACGAGGATCTTTAATCACTTTACCTTTTGTATCTACATAAGTGATGATTACTTCACCTTGTTTAGGTGTTTCACTTTCAGAATTTGATGAAGAGTTAGATGCTGATGCTGATACTGATGTAGAAAGTGATGTTGAAGCCGATGTGCTCAATGATGCTGATTGGCTTGCTGATACTGATTCAGACGCTGAAGCTGATTGGCTCGCTGATACTGATTCAGACGCTGAAGCTGATTGGCTTGCTGATACTGATTCAGATGCTGAAGCTGATTGGCTTGCTGATACTGATTCAGATGCTGAAGCTGATTGGCTTGCTGATACTGATGCAGATGCTGAAGCTGATTGGCTCGCTGATACTGATTCAGACGCTGAAGCTGATTGGCTTGCTGATACTGATTCTGATGCTGAAGCTGATTGGCTTGCTGATGCTGAAGCTGATTGGCTTGCTGATACTGATGCAGATGCTGAAGCTGATTGGCTTGCTGATTCAGATGCAGACGCTGATGCAGATTCTTGTGCTGATGTAGAAGCTGACTCAGATGCTGATGCACTTGCAGATTCTTGTGCTGATGTAGAAGCTGATTCAGATGCAGACGCTGATGCAGATTCTTGTGCTGATGTAGAAGCTGACTCAGATGTAGACGCTGATGCAGATTCTTGAGCCGATGTAGAAGCTGATTCAGATGCTGATGCACTTGCTGATTCTTGAGCCGATGTAGAAGCTGATTCAGATGCAGACGCTGATGCAGATTCTTGTGCTGATGTAGAAGCTGACTCAGATGCTGATGCACTTGCAGATTCTTGTGCTGATGTTGATGCTGATTCAGAAAGTGACTCTGAAATAGATTGTGAAGCTGATTCAGTATTCGATTGAGATTGTGACTTAGATGGTGCTTCTGACTCTGATTGTGATACAGATTGTGACTTAGAAACAGCCTCTGACTGTGACACAGATTGTGACTTAGACACAGCCTGTGATTGTGATACAGATTGTGATTTAGATACCACTTCAGACTCTGATTGTGACTTAGACACAGCCTCTGATTGTGATACAGATCGTGAGTTAGATACTACTTCTGATTCTGATTGTGATTTAGAGTTAGATACTACTTCTGACTCTGATACAGATTGTGAGTTAGATACTACTTCGGATTCTGATGCAGAGTTTGAGAATGATTGTGATTGAGATGCAGACTCAGAATCACCCATTTTCTCAAAGTAATAATTTACATCAGTTGATGGTTTAATCGCAGTTGGAATTGAGTAGTTGTTAGAGAATGATGTGTAACCCTTCAAATCAGAGTATACTTTACCATTTGGTGCTGTTGGATCATTCGCAACAGATCCTTCTGCTTGGATTTCTGGAACTTTACCAGCGATTACGTTGTAACTGTTGTTTCCAGCACCAGCAGGTGTCAATGAAGTACTTGGGGCACCTTTGAATGGACGTGGATAAGTGTGTAGAGTTCCGTCCATTTGTTTATAAGTATCTGTCTCAGTAGGAGACGACCAACCAGTAATAATGAGTGATTTACTTCCAGCAGTTTCGTTGACTTCAAGATAGTAATCACCATTTTTACTGTTTACTTTTGTAACTTTTGTCTCGTCAGCCTTCCACTCTTCACCAGCCTTATTAACTTTACTTGTGTAGATAAGTGTGTACTTCGATACATCTTCAGTACCAATATCAGATGTAGCAAAATTGTTCACTTGAGATGGATCAAGAGCGTAGAATTTCGTTACAGTCGAACCATTTGTATCCACGATTTCAGAAATACGTTTCACATAGTAGTGGTTGGCTCCACCTTGAAGTTCGACCAGTTTTTGACCGACAACACCCTTACCAAGGATACCAGATGTTTTTTGAGTAGAATCTGTTGTAGCAGCTACATGCTTGTAACCAGGGATATCACGGTTGTTTGAAGCTGTAAATTGTTGTCCTGCAAGACCTGTTTGTGTGTAGCTTGCAAGATCTGTTTCATTTCCAGTAGGTTTGTATAGTTGACCTGGAGTAGAGCTACCTTGGATAAGCTTATAGTGAGTTGTTTGATCAACTGTTGCATAAGGAACAGAAGTTTGAACGTTTTGTTTGTCTTCACCTTCATTACCAGGATAGTTAGTATCACGGATTTGAAGTGTTTCATACTCAAGCTTCGCATTTACCAATGAGAAGGTAACGTTTCCTGGATCAGTGCCGTTAGCACCTGTATAAGTCAAAGTGTTGGTTACATCAGAGTTGTTGTTTGTGATGTAGCTTGGAAGTGAGATGTTGCTTTCTCCCGCTTTGAGGGTACGAGTGTAGACTTCTGATCCATCAGATTTCTTCACGATACGCAAGTAAACATCTGGATTAGCTGAAAGACTACCAGTGATGGCAGAACGATCTACTGCAAGAGTAGCATAGTAATCAAAGTTTGTTTTCGCACCAGTAGAATGGTCTGTTTTAAGGAATTGCCATACACCGAAAGTGAAACGATCAGCGTTTGGATCCAAAGCATAGCCAGACTTGCTGAAGGCTGCATCCTCAATCGTTGCACCGTTCGCATCTGTAATAACTGGAACTGTCGTTCCATTAGTGCTTGTTGAGATTGGTGACAACTGAGCTGAAATTGCTGGAGCACCGTTTACTGTTGTGTTTCCAGTAAATCCTGCTGCAGTCAAGGTTGCCATCATGTCATCTACTGACTTGCTCAAACGTTCGCGTTGGTCTGCGTATGATTGAGCTGAAGCATTAGCGTTGATCAAGCTGTTGCTTGCTGTCAATTCTGTTTGAACTTTAGCGATAGCAGCTTCAAGTGCTGCTTTCTTTTCTGGAGCTGAAACAGTTGCTGAGTAGTCTCCTGCAATCTTGTTCAACAATGCTGCTTCTGAAGTGTT
This sequence comes from Streptococcus caecimuris, assembly GCF_943193075.1. Taxonomy (NCBI): domain Bacteria; kingdom Bacillati; phylum Bacillota; class Bacilli; order Lactobacillales; family Streptococcaceae; genus Streptococcus; species Streptococcus caecimuris. The sequence goes on from NZ_CALPCT010000004.1 coordinate 115,221, forward strand.
TTGTTCCAAAACAACTTTATCATCAGCTTTCGCTACTGTTGTAGTGCTTTCTACACTTGCTTCAGAGCCAGCTGCTACAGTTGATTCGCTTGAAGCTGCTGAAAGTTCTGCTGAACCTTGTTCGCTCAATGAAGCTGAGTGAGATACAGATACGCTTGTAGAGGTTGAAGCACTTGCAGATGCAGAAGCGCTAGCTGATTCTGTTGTTGACTCAGTTGTTGATTCTGTTGTTGATTCAGACTGAGATTCTGTTGTTGAAGTTGTACCAAGTACTGTACTTCCTTGTTCTACAAGAGCTTCACTTGAAAGCTCAGATGCAGTTGCAACATCTGATCCAATTTCATCAGCTTTAGCAGTGTTTGCTACTGTAGCTGCACCAAAAACAGCCCCAGCTGCTACAATCCCTTTGAGCAAGCCACGGCTTGTCATTTCTTTCACTGATACTGCGTCTTCACGCACTTCAGCTACAACAGTCTCTTCGACTTGACCGCGAATGACTTTCAAAAGACCAAAGTTAGAAGTCGCAGCACGCAACCAGTTTTTACCTGATTTGATCAATTTGAAACGAGTCACACGATCCGTTTCACGGAATTCACCGTTCGAACGTTTAAAAAACATTTCTGTCTCCTTATTACATTTTTTATTTCCCTTACATTATAGACTAATGTGTCGATTTTTGGAAGCAATTATCCTTAATTATTGCTATTTTTTTATAATTTTTGTTTTAGATAGTAATAAAATCGTTTTCAGTAGGATCAATTTGTCAAACCGGGGCAATTTTTTGAAAAAATCCTATAATGCTTTTACTTTAGAGGTAAAACAAAAAGCCCCATTTAATAGGGACTTTTCTGATAATTATCTGATTTTTTCCAACATACTTTCAATGTGTTGGATGGATTTTTCGCGTCCAAGTAAATAGATGGTATCTGGCAATTCAGGACCATGCATTTCACCTGAAACAGCGATACGGATTGGCATAAAGAGATTCTTCCCTTTGATCCCAGTTTCTTTTTGAACCGCTTTGATTTGTGGGAAGATATTTTCAGCCACAAACTCTTCATCTGACATAGCTTCGAGTTTCGCTTTGAAGGCTTCAAGTACAGTTGGCACGGTTTCACCAGCCATGACTTCTTTCTCTGCTTCTGTCAATTCTGGGAAGTCTGAGAAGAAAAGGTCTGTCAATGGAACGATTTCGTCCACTGACTTCATTTGTGGTTTGTAGAGTTCCACTAATTTTTCAGCCTTGTCTGTCAAACGACCTGCTTCTTCAAGGAATGGTTTGGCCATTTCAAAAATAGTCGCAAGATCTGCATTCTTGATATATTCATTGCTCATCCAGTCCATTTTCTTTTGGTCGAAGGCCGCTGGAGACTTGCTGAGACGATGTTCATCAAAGAGCTTGATAAGCTCTTCGCGAGAGAAGATCTCGTCTTCCCCGCCAGGGTTCCAACCAAGAAGAGCGATAAAGTTAAAGACTGCTTCAGGAAGGTAACCTTTCTTACGATAGTCTTCGATGAACTGAAGGGTATTGGTGTCACGTTTAGACAACTTCTTACCAGTTTCAGAATTGATGATAAGGGTCATGTGACCGAACTCAGGTGCTTCCCATCCAAGCGCTTCATAGACCATGAGCTGTTTTGGTGTGTTAGCAATATGGTCATCTCCACGAATAACATGAGAGATTTGCATATCGTGGTCATCGATGACAACGGCAAAGTTATAAGTTGGATAGCCATCTTTCTTTTGGATGACCCAGTCCCCACCGATATTGCCACCTTCAAACTCGATATCGCCTTTGACCATATCATGCCATTTGTAGATACCTGACTCATTGACTGCCAAACGAACCGTTGGAATCACACCAGCTGCTTCACGTTCTGCGATATAAGCTGCTTTTTCTTCTTCGCTCATACCAAGGTATTCATTGATATAGCGAGGTGTTTCACCTGCTGCTTCTTGGCGTTCACGTTCCGCTGCCAACTCTTCTTCTGTAACGTAAGATTTGTAGGCTTTTCCTTCTGCCAAGAGTTGGTCGATGTATTTTTGGTAGAGTTCCAAACGTTCAGACTGGCGGTAGTTTTCATGCGTCTCAGGACTTTCATCCCAGTCCATACCCAACCAACGAAGGTTTTCAAGCTGTGAACGTTCGCCGTCTTCGACGTGACGTTTGCGGTCCGTATCTTCGATACGGATGATAAAGGTTCCACCATGGTGACGCGCGTACAAGTAGTTAAACAATGCGGTACGAGCATTTCCGATGTGTAGTAGCCCTGTTGGACTTGGTGCATAACGCACACGAATATCTTTTGCCATATTTCTCTCCTCTTATCTTGTTCGCTATTTCTAGCTCATTTTTCAATCGTTCCTATTATACCACAAAGAAAGCAGGACTGAAATGAATAAGTGACCTTTCTAGCCTTTCTTCCTATGTATAGGAAAAAAGCCAGAACAAATGCTCTGACTGATATCCAATCTATTTGTATCTTAGTTTAGTCTTTCTTCTAATTCAAAGTCGATTGGTAGGGTTTGTAAAAAGTGCTCCAACTCACGTTCCCAGTAGAACCATTCATGCTTGCCCGGGCTGTGGGTATAGGTGACATCCAAACCTAACTTTTCTAGTTCCTTGACTTCAAAATTATTGGCCTCATAGAGGAAATCCTGCTCCCCACACCAGATCCAGAGTTTGGTCTTCTTATCTGAAAACTTCTTGGCAGCAGTCTCTAGCGAATAGGGACTGGTCGTCCAATCCTCAATCTCTCCAAAAATTCCCTTCCAAAAAGCTGGTTGTTCCAAGTCATTGTTTTCAAAATCCCGATCGTGGAAACTCAGAGCACCGGAAAAACTAGCCGCATGGGAGAAACGATTGGTCTTGAGAGCCAAGAGCATCGATCCATAGCCACCCATGGATAGGCCAGCAATAAAGGTTTTCTCCCGTTTCTTGGTCATATTAGGGAAGAAGCGAGAAAGAGTCTCTGGCAATTCCTCCGCAATGGCCGTGTAGTAGTTGTAGCCATACTGGGTATCTGTGTAAAAGCCATTATTGGTATTGGGTAGGACCACGATCAGATTGGTATTTCGCAAAATGCGCTCCACATTGGTCCGTTTCAACCAAGAGTGGTGGTTGCCATTCATCCCGTGCAAGAGATAAAGAACTGGAATATCCGTATCCGCTGGATCTTCCACACGCGATGCATCGGGATAAAGGACGGACACGCCCCACTCCATCTTCAAGGCTTCTGAATAATACTCAATCTGCATAACTGCCATTTGATTTCCTCTTTCTACTGTTAAAAACACTCGGCAAGCCTCGGGCCGCCAAGCGTTTCCATTTCTTCTATTATTTCACTTCCATCACGACTGGTAGGATGGCTGGACGGCGTTTGGTTTGTTCAAATAAGAACTTAGACAAGTTGTCGCGTACCAAACCTTTTAACTCACCCCAGTCAAAGCTGTCTTGCGCCAAATAGTCTTCAACGCTTTGGTTGACCAATTCGCAACTTTCACGAAGAATATCCCGACTCTTCTTGACATAGACAAAACCACGGGTGTGCACGCGCGCTTTGGAAATAATTTTCTTCTCTTTGCGATTCACGGTGATCGCCACGATAAAGATCCCGTCTTCTGACAAGACCTTGCGGTCACGAAGGACAATATTGCCCACATCACCAATGGCATTCCCATCGATCATGACATCTCCTGCTGAGACGCTACCGGCAGGAACGAAGTCACCTTTTTCATACTCCATTACCGTTCCGCGTTTTGGAATAAAGATGTTTTCAGGCAAGATACCGACTTCCATCGCTACTCGCGCATGGGCATCCAATTCGCGGTATTCCCCTTGGATCGGGAAGAGGTATTTAGGACGAAGAAGGTTGATCATCAACTGCAAGTCCCGTGCGTTTCCGTGACCAGACACGCGCAAGCTAGACGTGATCAATTTGACAACTCCACCTGCTTGGTAGACCATGTTTTCTACACGAGCTACCACTGCTTCTTTGGCAATCGATGGCGTTGTAACGATGTAGACCAAGTCTCCATCTTTGATTTCCACATAGCGGTGACGACCAATCGACATCTTGCGCAAGCCGTTGATCGGCTCACCCATCCGGCCTGTTTCCAAAATGATCAATTCATGATCCTCGAAACGGCTCATTTCTTTTGGCTTGATCAAGAGTTTTTCGTTGGCAAGAGACAATTTGTTCAAGCGAATAGCTGTGCGGACGATGTTTTCCACATCGAACCCTGTCAAGACCACCCGACGGCCCGTCTCAGCTGCAGCGTCAAAGACCTGCTGGATCCGAGAAAGGTTGCTGGCTACCGCCGCCACGATGACACGACCATCCCAGTCTGCAATCGTATCTAAGATAGCATCGCCCACTTCTTGCTCACTGGCAACTTGAATCTTGCTATCCGCATTGGCTGAATCACTCAAGAGGGCAAGCACACCTTCGCGTCCAATCTCAGCTAGGCGAGCAAAGTCTGTCGCGTACGACTCGCTGGCAGTTTGGTCAAATTTAAAGTCTCCTGTGTAGACGATATTGCCCTCAGGAGTGCCAATCACAATCCCGATACTTTCAGGGATGGAGTGGGTTGTTTGAAAGAAAGATACGACGGCATCACCAAAATCAATCTCAGAATTCTGATCGATGACATGGAAGTCGTTGAATTTCTTCACACTGTCATTGCTTTTGACAAAGAGTTTAGCCAACTCAATGGTCAACTCTGTCCCGAATACAGGGACTTTCGCTTCCGCCAAAAGATAAGGCAAGGCCCCAATGGCATCCGCGTGACCATGGGTCAAGAAAACACCCGCAATGCGGTCCTTGTTTTCAAATAGATAATCCATGTTGGGGATGACGACATCCACCCCAAGTTGCTCATTTTCTGGATACTTCAAACCTGCATCCAAGACAAAAATCGAATCGTTCACTTCGGCAACGTAGAGATTTTTCCCATTTTCTCGAACACCGCCAAGAGTGACTAATTTAATACTACTCACTGTTGTCTCCTTTAGTGTGATTATTTTAATACTTACGGTCCTTGGTCGCCCAAGTCGAATTACAGCTTTGCAAATACTTGCATATCCACTCTATTATACAATTTTTTTCTCTTTTTTTCAAAAAGCTTTCCACAGCAAAAAAGTCCTCTCATCTGAAGTAGATGAGAGGGCTTCTAGGCGCCTATTTTTAGGGGGAAAAGACCCTAAAGATGGTAATCTCCCCGTTTATTTTCAATGATCCGCATAGCTGCCTTGATCACATGAAACTTGCCTAACAATTCCTCTAGGCGCTTACTATTTCGCTCGCTCAATTGGCCGTTCTTGACCGCTTGGGACAGGCGATAAAAATCATCCAAGTCCTCCCCAATGTTTTCAAACAGCTCTTTGGCTTCCTTGAGTCGGTAGCGATTGACTAGGTGGTTCACATCTTTTTTGAAGGAAGCGACATTGTTTTCGTGAATGTCCGTATAGGCTTCCTCTTCTTCCTTAGATTCTTGGTAATTAACCGCCTTAAAGCAAGTGATGAACTCCCGACTTTTGATATTGCAAACAAAGATGACGCCATCACTGGCTACATAGGCTTCTGTGTTGGCGGGTTGAACCACATTACTATCATAAGGAGAGAGGGAGGAGAGGTGTTGGTTGATCCACTTATTCAAGTGCTGATCATCTACGCCAAAGCGCTCAAAAGCTCTTTGCCGAAAATGGTCCCGACAACTATATTCTTGCGCATACGACAATCCCATACTCTCACCTCCTCCTGAGTATTTTATAAAAATGGCCTCCAGTCTTACGGGACTAGAGGCCTGGTCTGCTTCACTGACTTGGTGCAATTAACCTTTTGGCTAACAAAACAATGTTTATGATGTTGATTTCATTTAATAGTATTTGTGTAAAATACCAGAGGTTTTCTTTGCTATCCTAAATCCAAATGATTAGTTTTCGACTGGACGCATCGAAGTTTGAAAACCTTTACAAAAAGCTTCTACCTACTATTTCCACGTTTTCTTATGTCTCCGGACAAACTAAGCAGGTTTGCCCGACCGTCCAACCGATCCGACACACACGACATGACTGCTCTTTTACGATAAGAGCATGAACAGATATCAGCAAAACAGGCCTAAAACGAAGTAACCTAAATTTTAACTCGATAAGGCATTGGTATCAATCCCTTCTTTATCTTTCTAACTATATTATACTCACCTACCTGAGTAATTGCAAGCGATTTCAGCTGAAACTAGTTCCAATTTTTATGCGGTTTTATAGATGATTTAAGGAAAAGAAAAGAGGATGGGACAAAAGTCCTAGCCTCTCAATTATTTTTATTATTTTTGGATTGTCGAGCAAGACGCAGTGGTTGAGTGGGCTCTACTACGCTGATTTCATCAGCTTTTACAGCCC